>JAAZKI010000228.1 GCA_012799905.1 Lentisphaerota bacterium
TATGAATTGCCGTCAATGGTGCTAACCAAGCGAATGCTGAGTTCCTGCTCAAAATGACCATGTTTTTTCGCAAACACCGGAAGAGGCGAAAATCTTTCACAAAAAACAAGAAGTTGGCTGATAGTAGTACGAAAATTTTATATAGGGGCTGTTGCTTTGACGGATGAACCTGCTCTGGTAAAATCCTCATGTAGTTGGGTCGGTTTTACGGAGTCGAGTTGGCATGATTGCGGTGTAGTTACAAAGCGTTAAGTTAAGGAGTATTGAGGCCAAGCGCGGTGGGAGGGATGGTAGGGCGGGCTTGGCGAGGAAAATTCTGAACACCTTGGAGCGCGGAGCAATCTTTGGAAAAGGTTCTCTGCGGAAAATATTTCCTAACTGTATGCTTTAGGATTTATGCTATTGCCCTGGACTTTCCTGTTTCGGTTGTCTAAAATATCCGTATCTTATCATCATTTCTTCTTTGTGAAATTGCCAGGAAAAAAGCATAGTTTCGAATGCGCCGCAGAGCAATATCACATAGCCGTAAAGCTCCATGCTTTCTTCAAACAGAGTTTCGTATACATGGATTTTTTCACCGCCTATGGCTGTACGCAGATAGTTAGCATCTCCGATACATTGAGCCAATGGGATAATGATGATGATTCCCATCATGAAAATTGCCATTGCATGAGAAGTGATAAATTTCGAAATTTGTTTTCGGAGTTTCTGTCCATTTCGCAATTGCATCAGGATCAGTGGTGCGACCAGCAGAAAAACTGCCTTCCATCCCAACACTGGAATATATTTGTCAAGTATTTTGCTCACTTCGCGTGCAATCGCAATCATGGAGCAGGACATCAGTAACAGCAGTAGTTTACGCGTCCGCGCAAAAATCAGTGCATTGATTCCGAGCGTAGCCGATAACAAAGTCAGCAGAGTGAGCTGCATATATTCCATGAGCCTGTTTCTCGAAAGGGGCCATTTCTGGGGGAGAATCCCATAGACCAGGGCAAGATACAGAAGAAATAACAATGCGATATAGACAGCATACCTGAGCAATAGCCATAGAGCCCGCTTTTCAGTTGTATCCAAACTCAAACCCATACCCAACTCCTTGCCTTGTTGATTGCTGTATAATCTCCCTCTGTTGCTGTCAGCACCGAAGGCATGGCGCCAAGCGCGATGACAACGGTAAGTGCTCCGGCACATCGGACACAAGAATTTCTTGCCCCCTGAAATATCGCCGCAGCCCGGGCACGCAGCTCCGTTGAAATCTTAAGTAGCCAATGATGAGGTTGACTATTCCATCTTCCGTTGGATTCTTCATAGCCAGCAGTCATTGCCATATTTCCTTTCGCTGCCTGGCCTTGCTACCCATTCCACGGCTGGTTCCAAATGAGAATCACGTCATTGTTTTTGAAAATGAGCATCAAACCTCAATAAGCGTGACTGACCCCGTCGCTGCCTGCGCGAATGAACAGAATGCACCTTGCCGATAAACGTAATTCGGCATCAAGGAAAATCAAACCTGCGCGCTGTGGCGCAATGGGTCAGCCTTCTGTAGTGTCTTTACAAGGCGCCACGTTCGAGGCACGCTTATCCCCAGCTCAAAACCTGGGGATAAGCATGGTTAAGCGCCTACAGCGCAAAAAGATGTGGATGCGGTGGACATGGTGGACGCAGTGGACGCGGTGGACGTGGCGGACGGTGTGGACAGCGTAGTCCAAACTTACTCTCGCCCCTCGCCCCTCGCCCCTCGCCCCTCGCCCCTCGCCCCTCGCCCCTCGCCGCTAACGAATTATGAATTATGAATTATGAATTATGAAATGCGCCTCAGCATTCAACATTCAGCATTCAGCATTCAGCA
>JAAZKI010000282.1 GCA_012799905.1 Lentisphaerota bacterium
GTTCAGGCTGAATAGTCAAAAAAACGATAGGCCAAATCGCGAATCCGCATGCAATCCTATCCCAAAGAACAACAACCATATACAAAAAATTCCGTGTATTCAGTGTATTCAGTGGTTACAACAACAACCCAAAAAACAAAAATTTCGTGTCCTTTCGTGTTTTTCGTGGTTAAAAAAATTAGGTTGTGGACGGATAGTCCACCCCAAGTCCTTTCGTGTTTTTCGTGGTTAAAAAAACACTTACGCCCACCAGGTCTTTTCGTATCTCTTCGTTCTAAAAAAGTAGAAAAAACATGTCTAGAAAATGTGCTTTTATAACCGGTATAACCGGCCAGGACGGTTCATATCTCAGCGAGTTGTTATTGTCAAAGGGCTATGAGGTGCACGGACTCATCCGTCGTGCCAGCTCCTTCAATACCAAGCGCATTGATCATATTTATCAGGACCCCCATGAGGAGCAACGCCGTTTCATTCTTCATTACGGAGATTTAACCGACTCCAGCAATCTCAACCGGCTCTTGGAAAAATTGCTCCAACCGAAATTTACAACCTCGGCGCCCAGTCGCATGTAAAGGTCTCTTTTGAGGTGCCCGAGTACACCGTCGACGCCGATGGCATCGGTGTCTTGCGTTTGCTTGACGCCATCCGCGATACCGGACTGCCTGTCCGCTTCTATCAGGCTTCTACTTCTGAGATGTTCGGTAAAGTCCAGGAAGTCCCTCAGACTGAGACCACCCCGTTTTACCCACGTTCGCCCTACGCCGCCGCCAAGCTGTACGCCTACTGGATCACTCGCAACTACCGTGAATCCTATGCGTTGCATGCCTCCAATGGCATTCTTTTCAATCACGAATCCCCACGCCGCGGTGAAACCTTTGTTACCCGTAAAATCACCATGGCGGTCGCGCGCATTCATCGCGGCTTGCAGGATTGCCTTTATCTTGGCAATCTTGATGCCTTGCGCGACTGGGGCTATGCTCCCGAATATGTCGAGGCCATGTGGCTGATGCTCCAACAAGACCAGCCCGACGATTATGTCATTGCCACCGGGGAAATGCACTCTGTCCGCGAATTCGTCGAAGCTTCTTTTGCCTGTGTCGGACGTACCATCGCCTGGCAGGGAAAAGACCAAAACGAGATTGGCATTGACACCACCACCGGGAAAACTGTTGTGCGCGTTGACCCGAAGTATTTCCGACCCGCCGAAGTCGACCAGCTCCTCGGCAATCCAGCTAAAGCAAAACGCCAGCTCAACTGGGCGCCCAAAACCACCTTCGCCGAACTCGTCCAGATCATGACCCAAGCCGACCTGGAGGCACTGTAATATCCCCCTCAATCCCTTTTGCTTCAGTTATTTAAAGTCGAAAAAATGCTCCCCTCCGATAAAATCTTCATAGCTGGTCATCGCGGCATGGTTGGCAGCGCCTGTGTGCGACGTTTTCAGGCCGCCGGCTACAACAACCTCCTTTTGCGCAGCCGCGCCCAGCTAGACTTGCGCAACAAGAGCGCCGTCGATGACTTCTTCGCAACCGAAAAACCCGACTACGTCATTCTGGCGGCAGCGCGCGTTGGCGGCATTCTGGCCAACAATACCTATCCTGCCGAATTCCTGACCGAAAACCTCGAGATTCAGAACAACGTCATTTGGGCCGCTTATCGTTCCGGTGTCAAGAAACTCTGTTTTCTCGGCTCAAGTTGCATTTATCCCCGTGAGTCGCCGCAGCCCATTTGCGAGGATTATCTGCTGACCGGACCTCTCGAACCCACCAACGAAGGCTATGCTATCGCCAAGATTGCCGGACTCAAACTCTGCGCTTATCTTCGCCGCCAGTATTCTTTCCCTGCTTTCAGTCTGATGCCCTGCAATCTCTATGGCACCAATGACAATTACCATCCCGAACACAGCCATGTCTTCCCGGCGCTGATCCGGAAATTCTGCACCGCAGCCGATCAGCATCTTCCCGAGGTGACCCTATGGGGAACCGGCAACCCCTGGCGTGAATTCATGCATGTCGATGATCTCGCCAATGCGGTATTCTACTTTATCAGCCAAACCGAACTCCCGCCGGAACTGATCAATACCGGCGCCGGAACCGAAATCACCATTCGCACTCTGGCCGAAACCATCGCCCAAGAAGCCGACTTCCACGGCAATATCACATGGGATACAACCAAACCCGACGGAATGTTCCGTAAATTGCTCGATTCGTCACTCGCCAAATCACTCGGTTGGACTCCTAAAATCTCCCTCAGCGACGGCATCCGACAAACCATCCGAGAATTCCGGGCGCTGTGATTGTTAACAACGAACAGTTTTCCCGGATAGGGCGCTTTAGTGGAGAGTGGACAATGGACGGAAGTGGACTTTAATGGACATCAGTAGACAACGGACTGTGGACAGAAGTGGACTTTAGTGGAAAGTGGACGTGGACGTTAATGGATGTTAGTGGATTGAGGAGCTTTCGACACGTGTCCTCCACAGACCTTCAGCCGGCAAAAATGTATCATGCTTAGAGTCATGCCCCCTTGCGCCGCAGGCGCCAAAAGATGTGGACGGTGTGGACATGGGTGGCGGTGTGGACATGGCGGCCAGTGTAGTCCAAACTCACTCTCGTCCCTCGTCCCTTTCCTGAGACCGCTGCTCGTCGGATTTCCGAATATCAATGAGTGACCGATTACGCCCCTGCACTTTAAAATGAATGGTGATGAGCGGCAGCACCCGTCCAACATGTTATATTATTGCCGGGGCAAACGGCGCTGGCAAGACGACTTTTGCCTTAAATTACCTGCCGAAAATTGTGTCATGCCGCAATTTTATCAATGTTGATGAAATCGCACGCGGTGTCTCGCCACTCAATATTGAAGCAGGACTGTTGCATGCAAGCAGAATTTTTCTTCAACTTATGCGCCAGAAAATAGCACAGCGGGAGGATTTCGCATTCGAGACAACCCTATCCGGCAAATCCTGGTTGCGCCGAATTCGGCAGATGCAAAACAACGGATGGAGAGTAGTCCTGTACTATTTGTACATTCCATCGGCGGCAGTATCCAAGTCGCGAGTCAAACAGCGTGTTGAGCAGGGCGGACATGATATCCCCATCGCTGATTTAGAACGGCGATACCCCCGCAGTGTCACCAACCTTTTTGCATATACTGAAATTTGTGACGTGGTGATTTGCTTGGATAATTCGACTGAAAATGCCAAACCTATTTTCGAGAAAAAAAATGCCGGCGGCATTGAGATCATTAACCAAGAGTTATATCAACAAATCCAGGAGCAGGCAACCCATGACTAAAAGAATGGAATTAGCAGTGGCAGCCTTGCAAGAGGCTATCGACGAAGAGATGGAGCGTAAGGCAAAACTGGGATATAAAGCCGTAATAGCAGATGAAAATGGAAATCCTGTCGTTGTTGCAGCAAAAACACTGGTTCGTAAACGATGCCATGAAAAAACAGCAAGCAATAATTGAAATAAAGTGGAATTCGGCTGCATCCTCTTTACGGTCTATATTCAGCTGATCCTAAAATGACACTTGTCTCTGCAAGACGCCCTGCCTGTAGACCTGACCGGCAAACAACTGTTTCTGGCCAAAGCCTTCCTTGACCCATTCATCCTCTCCGGTTTTGTAGCCGCTTTCATCGCCAGCCTTTTTTAGATGTAATACTGTAGACTTTAAAAATTTGGCTGGAGCACTGACTTCAGAAGCTTGCTGATTATTGCAAAAAAATTGCAAATCAAACAAGCCAAAATGAAAGAATAATCGAGCCATCATGAATAAAATAATAGCTATTTTGCTATTTTTGTTTTTATTATTCACTAGCCTCGCTTGTGGTATAATTAGAAGATCAATCTGTCATGAGTGCAGTTTTGATTTTGCATGCACATTGGATGGTGGAAGATTGTTAATTGATGGATATCAACTGGAAGATGGAGGCGTTTTAATTGGCAGCCAATACTATAAACCATACTTTGCAAGCTTAGGATTGTATATTTTTGAGTCAGCATATCGGATATGGGCACAGTTGCCGCACCTGGTTTTGTTAGTAATTACCCATTTGTCTTCTATTGTAGTATTTAGCTGGATATACCGTCGTTCTTCAAACGCCTGGCTTGCATGTTTTTTGGGACTTTCGGTTGTGTTCGATTTTATTACTAGGGGATCGCCGTGGGGCGGACGTGTTGACGCGGTACCTATATTTTTGGTTTTGTCGGCTCTTTGTCTTCTCGAATATGGAAGCCATTTCCAGGACTGGAAGCGTTGGTTGATGTTAGGCATTGCAAGTTTCTTGAGTACTATTAGCATCTTTTTTTGGCTGACGTCGATGCTGTTCGTTTTTTTGTTAATTCCATACACGATAGAAACATATGTGTTGGATAAAAAGACAGAATGGAGACTTCTGTTCACCCAGGAAAGCGGCAGGCAGTTGATTCGAATTGCATGTATAGCAATACCCGTATTCTGCCTTACGGTAGGGGTGATAGCTGCCTTAGTGCCATATTCCTTGATCGATGCATTGAAGGCCACTCCTTCATTTATTGCATCGGAGCAAACGTGGAAAGGGAGTTTGTCAGACCGTGTTATAAATTATATCAAGTACAGCAGATTTTCTCCACAAATATATTTACTTCCCTTTATAACGTTTGTTCTGTGTTGGAGGCGCTGCTGGATTTATGTCCCATTTTTTGCCATCTGCATGATCCTTATTTTTAAAACACCTGTTTACCCATGGCGTATGATTTATCTTTTGCCTTTCTGTCTGCTGTATTTGTATTTCTTTATCACAGAATGGGTTCAGAAACAGAGAATGATAATCAGAAAGTCAGCGACAGTTTTTTTGATTCTACTTATGCTTGGAGGCTTTTGGTATACGGTCGCTCGCCCAACTGGATTATTCATCCTGGAGCGTGAACTGTGGAATACAGAACAATATGAAACGCAGTTGGCCGAACTTAATATAGA
>JAAZKI010000141.1 GCA_012799905.1 Lentisphaerota bacterium
AAGAAAGGCACGGCATGAGCTTCAATTCTCTCCCTGACGCAGCTCCCCTGGAGCGTCACAACCTGGTGTTTGACCTCCGCAATCAGCTTCAACTCAGGGTCGATATTTTGACAACGCGGCTGTTTCGCCTCCGCTTCAGCGCCAGCAGAGCGTGGACGGAGTCTGCTCTCAACCGCTATCACATCTATTTACCGCAGTCGGCGAAACCTGACTTCACGGTTTCTGACTCTGACCAGGTCGTGCGTATCGTCACGGCGGACGCTCAGCTGGAAATCAGTCGGGCTGATGGTCGCTTCGGTCTGTTCAATGCAGCTGGCGAAAGCCTGGCGCAGCAGGCGGAGACGTCGCTGATTGGCAGCGGTTTTCGCCTGGCCTGGCAACTGGCGCCGGGCGAGCGATTGTATGGCCTGGGCGACGTCAGCCGCGAGAATATCATGCGGCGCGGAGAGTCCTATGAAATCTGGGTGCGCAACGTCAAGAGCTATATTCCAATTCCCGTGTTGCTCAGCAGCCGCAACTGGGGCTTGTTGGTTAACACCACTTGGCGTCACCAGATTGATGTCGGTAAGACCGATCCAGACCAGCTGGTCTGCTCGGCGGCGCAGTCGGATGCCGACTTCTACGTTTTCACCGGCGATGGTTATGCCGGATTGCTGGACGAATATACCGCGCTCACCGGCCGGCCAGCGCTGCTGCCAATCTGGGCGTACGCCTTGACGTATGTCTGCAACCAACAGGTCGATGCCTTCAATATGATCAACGAGGCGCTCACGTTCCGTAGGGAGGACATTCCTTGTGACGTTATTGGCCTGGAACCTGGCTGGATGTCGAAGAATTACGATTACAGCACGGAGAAAGCCTGGCATCCCGAGCGCTTTTTCATCCCGCACTGGGCGCCAATCGGGCCGCAGACATTCACTGGGGCGCTGGAACGCTTGGGATATAAGCTCAGTCTCTGGCTTTGCTGCGATCACGATTTGAGCGTGCTGGAAGAACAGCAGCTGGAAAACACCGACACGGATGTCGCAGCCCCCAAGGACGTGCCGCAGCCGACGGTGATCGAGGACGACGATGACGACGATTTCGAGAAGGACGAACACTTCCGGCCAGCGGCGCAAAAGCCGTCGGAGCAGTCGACAGCGGCTCCGGCCGAGTCGCCTTCTGACTTGCCGGAGCCGTGGTTTGACCACCTGAAGAAATTTGTCGACCAGGGCGCTCGCGCCTTCAAGCTGGATGGTTCGAATCAGGTGATTGAGCATCCTGACCGCGCCTGGGGCAATGGCATGAACGACGAACAGATGCACAATCTTTATCCGTTGATTTACGGGAAGCAGATGGCGAAGGGCTTTGAAGAGCATACTGACCAGCGCGCCATGGTCTATTCAGCTGGCGGCTATACCGGCATTCAGCAGTATGTGGCTACCTGGGCCGGCGATACCGGCGGCGGCCCCAAGCCGCTGGCGTCTATGCTCAATCACGGTTTTTCCGGCCATTCCAATCATTCCTGCGATATGGATGTGTTCTGCCCCGGCGGCATCCATTTTGGTTTCTTGCAGACCTGGGCGCAGCTGAACAATTGGGCCTACTGGCGCCAGCCGTGGCTGCTGACGCCGGCCGGCTTGCAGATGTTCCGCGATTATGCCCATCTGCGCTATCGGCTGCTGCCGTATCTCTATTCGGCGGCGGCTCAGGCGACCCGCTCCGGAATGCCGGTGATGCGGGCCATGTCCTTGGTCTATCCAGACGATCCGGCCTGGGACGAAGTGCGCACCCAGTATATGCTCGGCGATTTTCTGCTGGTGACGACCTATACAGACGAATTGCGCCTGCCAGCCGGAAACTGGATCGACTTTTGGACAGGTCGAACGCTGACCGGCCCGTTGCTCACCAAGGCTGAATACCCGTCCGACCGCGGCGGCTGCCTGTTGGTCAAAGAGGGTGCTATCATCCCCACCTGGGCGGTTCAGCCGCATGTCGACCGCGGTTTTGCCGAAGAAGTGACTTTCCTGGCTTATCCGGGCTCAATGAGCACGGATTTTTTGCTCTATGAGGATGATGGACAGTCGCTTAAGTATCGCGATGGCGAATCGGCCGTCACTCGGCTGGAATGTCACGCCGACGCAGTTGTCATTCATCCGAGCCAGGGCGATTTCCCAGGTCGGCCTGAGGTGCGCGTCGCCAAGTTGGTCATCAGGACTGGTACTCGGCCGCAGGCAGTCCAGGTCAATGGCAAAGACGTTCGCGAGTGGATTTGGGATGAGGCCGTGGGCGCCTTGACCGTGACAGTCAGCCCCTGGAAGACAAGCGAAGAAGTGCGCGTGACTTGGAAGTAGGGCTTTTTTAGGGGCGAGGGGCGAGGGGCGAGAAATTGTTGTTTAATCCGCAGATTACGCAGATTAAGCAGATTTTTTGGGATGTGTTGTATGGGGAAAACCGGCCGAGCAGCGGCTGAAACGATGAAAGCGCGAAATTAAGGCAACCACCGTCCATCATGTCCACCACGTTTACAACCCATTCTTAACCCCTAGCTTGTATGTTGAAATAAAGCCGCAGCTCCGCTCCGCGAGAATGGGTATCCAAACTCGTCGGAGCGGAGCGGGACTGCGGCGCATTTCTTTTTTCGCTTCCTTTTTTCTTTATGGTATCCAGTGGCCCCAGTAGGTAATAATTTGGTCGCGTCCTGAAGTTGGGACCTAGGGTAAGAGCTTAATCTTCCGTTAGACCTGCAGTTTTTGTTTTGCTGTTACAGAAACTTTTTTTTGTGCGAATGGCCA
>JAAZKI010000493.1 GCA_012799905.1 Lentisphaerota bacterium
CCCTCGCCCCTCGCCCCTCGCCCCTATTCTTAAGGATATTTTTTATATGTCACGTCTATATTCATTAGACAAAGTTCGCAACATCGGCATCATGGCGCACATTGACGCTGGGAAGACGACCTGCACTGAACGCGTTCTTTTCTACACCGGACGCACCCATAGGCTGGGCGAGACGCACGATGGCAAAGCGACGATGGACTTCATGGTCCAGGAGCAGGAACGCGGCATCACCATCAGCAGCGCCGCCACCACCTGCGTTTGGCGCGACCACCAGATTAACGTCATTGACACTCCCGGCCACGTCGACTTCACCGTTGAGGTCGAACGCAGCCTGCGCATCCTGGACGGCGTCATCGGCTTGTTCTGCGCTGTCGGCGGCGTTGAACCCCAGTCTGAAACCGTCTGGCGCCAGGCGGAAAAATACGGCGTGCCCCGCATCTGCTTCATCAACAAGATGGATCGCGTTGGCGCGGACTTTTTCAATGTCGTCACCCAAATTCACAACATCCTCGGCGCCAACGCCGTCCCCCTGACCATCCCCATTGAGGAAGGCCCCGGCTTCCGCGGCATCGTTGACCTGATCAAAATGTGCCAAGTCAAATACGTTGAAGACCCCAAAGGAACTTATCCTGTGGAAGAGCCGCTGTCCGACGAATTGAAGCAACTCGCTGAACCCTGGCGCCGCAACCTGCTTGAAAGCGTCGCAGAGATGGACGAGGCGCTGCTCGACAAATACTGCGCTGACGAGCCGCTTGAGGAACAGGAAATCATCGCTGCCATCCGCACTGCCACCCGGCAGCAGAAAATCTGCCCAGTTCTCTGCGGCAGCGCCTTCCGGAACAAAGGCATCCAACGCCTGCTGGACGCAGTGGTCGATTTTTTGCCCAGCCCAATGGACGTCCCAGCGGCTGTCGGCACGCTGCCGGATGGAATCGAAGACAGCCGCGCCCCGTCTGACGACCAACCGACCGCCGCCCTCGCCTTCAAAGTCGTCACTGACAAGCACGTCGGCAAACTGATCTACATCCGCGTCTACTCCGGCACGCTCAAGGCCGGCTCCTATATCTACAACTCGACGAAAAGCAAAATCCAGCGCATCGGGCGTTTATTCCGCATGCACGCCAACCACCAAGAAAGCATCGAATGTCTGTACACCGGCGAAATCGGCGCTGCCATCGGTCTGGCTGACACCGCCACCGGCGACACCCTCTGCGATGAAAACGCCCCAATCGTCCTCGAATCCATTGACTTCCCCACCCCGGTCATCAGCGTCGCTGTCAAGCCTCTCAGCCAAGGCGAGCGCGACAAATTGATGGCCGCCCTGGTCAAACTGGCTGAAGAAGACCCGACCTTCACCGTCCGTCACGACCGTGAAACCGAAGATACGGTTATCTCCGGCATGGGTGAACTGCACCTGGACATCATCGTTGACCGGCTCAAACGCGAATTCAGCGTTGACGTCACCAGCAGTGCCCCGGAAGTGGCTTATCGGGAAACCTGCCAGAAAACCGTCGAACACGAGGAGCGCTTCCGGAAGCAGAGCGGCGGCCACGGCCAATACGCGCATATTATCTTCAGACTCGAACCGCAGCCTGCCGGCAGCGGCTTTGAATTCGTCAACGAAGTCAAAGGCGGCAACGTTCCCAAGGAATTTATTCCGGCCGTTGAAAAAGGCATCATGGACGCGCTTGAGGAAGGCCCCAAGGCCGGCTACCCGGTCGTCGATGTCAAAGTCACTTTGCTGGACGGCTCGTCCCATGAAGTCGACAGTTCCGAACTGGCGTTCCGCACTTGCGCCTCCATCGGCTTCAAGGCAGCTTTCCTCAAAGCCAATCCGCAGCTGCTGGAGCCGATTATGCGCCTGACTGTGACCACCCCGACCGATTTTGCCGGCGCAGTCACCGGCAACCTCAACAGCCGACGCGGACGCATCATCGGCCTTGACGCCCTGAGCGAAAAAGCGCAGGTGATCAAAGCCCAGGCGCCGTTGTCCAACCTGTTCGGCTACACCAGCGAACTGCGCAACCTGACCCAGGGCCGCGCCGGCTTCAATATGCAATTTGACGTCTATGAGCCGCTCCCCCAAAACCTGGCCGAAGAAATCATCCTGAAACGCAAAAAACAATGAACCGCCTGCATGACATCATGTTAACCAGGAAAAATTTTCTTCTAATCAGCGCTTTTGTGTCTCTCTTTCAGGGCTTGTGGACATGGTGGACATGGTGGACGGCATCGTATATAGTTCAGCTTCAGCTTGCCGTATGTCCTCGCCCCTCGCCCCTCGCCCCTCGCCCCTAAAAAAAACTGCCTTGCTCTCTTCTTGCCTTTCCTTGCCCGATGACTACATTATAGGACATGCTCCCGAGTCGGCCAGCCGTCACTGGAGAACAGTTCCATCCGTCTGTAATTTCGAGTCACGAACCAGGAAATGATCATGAGCGATGAGTTGATGAATGTCCTCGGCATTGACATTGGCGGCACCAAAATTGCTGTCTGCATTGCAGACAGTCAAGGCCAAGTCCTGGCCAGTCAGCGTCTAGCCAGCGGCGCCACTGCGCCCTACGAGCAGGTTCTTCCCCAAATTATCGGCCAGGCCCGCCAACTGATGGTCGAAACCGGCCTGACTAACAGCATTGCTGCTTGCGGCATCTGCGCGCCCGGCCCCCTGGACATGGTCGGCGGCCGCATCATGAAATCGCCGAATATGGCCTGGGACGCAGTCCCCATCCGGGATGACCTGGCCAAAGCCCTCGAACTGCCCGTCTATATGGACAATGACGCCAACGCCGGCGTCCTCGCCGAATTTTTCTTCGGTTGCGCCAAAGGCAAGAAGGACGTCATCTACCTGACCATGAGCACCGGCGTCGGCGGTGGCATCATCGCCAATGGTCGGCTGGTCACCGGCGCTTCCGGCATCGGCGGCGAACTCGGCCACCTAGTCCTTGATGTCAACGGCCCCATCTGCGGGTGCGGACAGCTCGGCTGCCTGGAAGCCTACTGCGGCGGCCGCAATATCGCCCTCCGCCTGCAAGACGCCCTCCGCTACCGCCAAGACCATGCCCTGATGCGCCTGCCGGAAGTCGATGGCAAACTCGAAAACCTCAATTTCCAGACGGTACGCGAAGGCGCCAAGCTCGGCATTCCCCTGGCTGTGGCCATGTGGGACGAAATCTGCATGCGCCTGGCGCAAGGCATCGGCATCTGCATGGCAACCTTCAATCCTGAAATGATCATCCTGGGCACAGCGGCCTACTATGCCGGAGATTTCATGCTCCAGCCCGTGCTGGCCCACCTGCCGAAATTCGCCTGGAAGGAATTCCGCTCCGCCTGCGAGGTCTGCATCACTGTCCTCGGCCCTAAGGTCGGCGAACTGGCCGGCGCCTCGGTCGCCCTCAATGGCCTGGCCGAATCCGGAAAACTCCAACTCTAAGGGCATGCCGCGGGCCGACGCGGCGCATTGCCCGGCGGCCCCGGCGGCCATCCTAGCAAGAACCTCATGACCTGGCGGGCAATAGTCATTGGATTAATCGGGGTGCTGACGATATGCGGCTTCGGATATCTGAACGACCGCATTCTCGAACTGGAAAGCATCAACAATGGCCACCAGCTGCCCATCCTGGTGGTAGGCCTGCTCATTGTCACCGTCCTGCTCATCCATCCGCTCATCGCCCTGTTGCGGCGGCCGCGGCGGCTGTCCCCAGCGGAGCTGGCAGTCATCGGCACCTTTTGCGCCTGCGCCTGCGGCATCTCGGGACGCGCCCTGGCAGAGCAATTCGCCCAGCTCCTGGTCCTCCCCCACCATTGGGAACGCATCACGCCCGGCTGGCAGACTCACCGCCTGCTCGACTACGCCCCGAAACGACTCATGGTTGACCCGGAACCGCAAGACGAAGTAGTCAACCGCTTCCTGACCGGCTCAACGCGCGAAGAGTCTGACAGCGCTACATTCTGGCAGCGCTGTCAGAAAAAAATCGCCCAGACGCCCTGGCGGCAATGGCGCGCGCCCCTGGTGACCTGGATGCCAATTTTCACGTTGGGCATTGTCATCATGACAGCCCTGGCCATTGTCACCCACCGCCAATGGTCGGCGCACGAGCATCTCCAGTATCCGATTGCCAACTTCATGGGCGAACTGATCCGGCAGGACGGCGACTCCTGGTTCAACTCCACCCTCCGCAACCGCCTGTTCTGGCTTGGCTTTGTCATTTTCTTCCTGATTCGGCTCAACAACGGGTTGTATCAGTGGTACCCGGAAACGATCATTCCGATTAAACTCAACCACTCACTGTGGCCCTTTGCCTCCAAATGGCCTGCCCTACTCCGCAATCCCCGCGCTGGCGGACTGCTCAACTTCAACATCTTCCCGCTCGTCATCGGCGTCGGCTTCCTCCTCAGCTCGGAAATCTCCTTCACCCTCGGCATGACCCAGATTCTCTGGGCCTGCTTCTGCATCCCCGTCATCGGCCTGGGCTTCAATCTCGCGACCGACTATGAAATCGGCGGCTGGCGCGGCTGGCAGCGCGCAGGCAGCTACATCGCCTTTGCCGCCATTCTGCTCTATGCTGGCCGCCATGCCTACTGGGAAACGTTTAAGCGGGCTTTTGGCCTGCGGCCGCCGCGCAGCCAGCTGCCCTCGCCAAGCGCCCCGGAGCGTGCCGCCGTCATTGCCATGCGCGTCCTCATAGTCTCCACCATCGCCCTCTGCCTGCTCATCATCCGCCTCGGGCTCACCTGGCCCATCGCCATCGGCCTCGTCTTCCTGTTGCTCGTCACCTACCTGGTCGTCGCCCGCATCAGCGCTGAGACTGGTCTATTTTTCATCCAGCCTGGCTGGCAGCCTTTTGGCATGCTGATGGCGCTATTCGGCAGCTACGCGATGGGACCGACTCCAATCGTCATCGCAGCATTCGTCTGCATCGTACTTTGCCTTGACCCCTGCCACGCCATGATTCCCTATCTGGTCAACGGCCTGAAACTCGGCGAGCGGGGCAACGTCCGCCCGTCGACCTTAGCCTGGTCCAACCTGGCGCTGTACATGCTTGGCGCGCTGGTTGCTGTCTTCGCCGTACTGGTGCTCAGCTATGACTTTGGCACGCCAGCGCAGTACCACTGGTCGTACAAACGCATTCCGACGCTGCCGTTCCGGGCAGCTCAGCCAGCCCTAATGCAGCTAAAGGCCATCGGCGCCCTAGAGGCCTCGGAAGGCCTCAGCGGCTGGGAGCGCCTGCTCGCCATACGTCCCTCCAGCTCCTTTCTCTGGGCCATCGCCTTTGGCATCATCGGAGTTCTGGCTTTCAGCTTTCTGCGCCTGCGCACACGCTGGTGGCCTCTGCATCCCTGCCTTTTCCTGCTTTGGGAAACGTATCCGCTTTCAGTTATGAGCCACCCCTTCCTGGTCGGCTGGCTGCTCAAGAAGATTTGCCTGCGGTTTGGCGGCAACCGTCTCGTCGTCAAACTCAAGCCGTTTGCTGTCGGCGTCATTTCTGCGGACATCATGGGCGCCCTCGTCTTCATGGCCGTCGGTCTCATTTATTATCTTTATACCGGCGAAAAGCCCAAGACCTACCGTTATTTCCCCCGCTAACACTTGCAAAAGGAATATTGCCATGTCCCTCACCGCCGCTTTTGCCGCTTTTGACATCACCCCCGCCATTGGCATGGACATACCGGGAGGCTTTTCGCCCCGCCCCTCCACCGGTGTCAGCATGCCGCTCCAGGCTCGGGCTGCGGCTCTTGAAAACCTTGGCAGCGGCCTGATCATCATCGGCGTCGACGCCGTCTCCCTCAATTTTGACACAGCCAACGCCATCAAGGCCAAAATCAGCGCTGCCACCGGACTGGCGCCGCGCCGGATTGCGGTTGTGGCCAGCCACACCCATAGCGGCGGTCCTGCCAATGCCGTCCTCGGTACTGACGCCAATCCTGCGTATTTGGCCGAACTGGTTGTCGGCGCTGCCCAGGCCGGCATCACAGCTTGGCGCCAGCGCCAGCCAGCCACTCTCGCAACCGGCTCCCACGACTGCCCTGGATGGGCCTTCAACCGTCGCTGGCTCGGCAAGGACGGCAAACACCACACCAACCCCGGCAAATGCAATCCGGACATGCTCCACCCAGCCGGCCCCGCCGACCCCGAAGTGGCCGTCATCGCAGTTCGCGACCTGGATGGGAACCTCCTCGGCATGATCGCCAACTTCACCTGCCACAGCACTATCCTTTCGCAAAGCGAATTTTCGCCTGACTACTGCGGCTACTGGGAAAAGCAGCTCCAGGCCCGTTACGGCGAAAGCGCCATCCTCGTCTTCCTCAACGGCGCCTGCGGCGACATCAACCAAATCGACTTCTCCGTCAACAGCAAACGCGAAAGCGGCCCCGAGCACGCCGAAAAAATGGCTGCTGCCCTAGCTGACGCTGCTGACAACGCCATTGCCGGAAAGTCTTTCGACCCGGCTCCGGTTCTATCCTGGGCCGGAGCTGACGTCGCCATTACTTATCGGCCGCTGTCAGCTGAACAGCTTACCGCAGACCGCGCCCTGGCCGCCTCTGACGCCCCTTGGAACGCAGCCAAATGGCAGGCGCGCGACCGTCTCCTCCTGGCCGAGGAGATCGGCGACCGCCAGTCCATCCTCTGCCCGGTTGACGTCTATGGGATTGGCTCGACCGCCATCGCTGCTGCGCCCTGGCAGCCTTTCTGCGCCTTTGGTCTTGAACTCAAAGCCATTGCGCCCAAGCGCGTCATGGTCGCCATGCTTGCCAACGGCAACATCGGCTACATTCCGACTCCGGAAGCCTTCCTGGGCGGCGGCTATGAACCCACTCATTGCCGCGGCAGTCGACACACCCCTGACACCGGCGGCATCATCAGCCAGGCCAGCCAGCAGCTTCTTAAAATCGTCCTGAAATGACAGATAGCCACGGCGAAGAAGCGTAAAGCGCATAAATGTCGCCCCTACAAGGCTCCAAATTATATTCCATCTCACCCAGGGCGGCGCGCCCCTGACGGGTCGCTTGCCCTGGGCTGTGTTCTGGCGGCCCCGTTGGGGCCTTTGCCGCTTCGCGGCTGTGGACTTGGTGGACGGGGTGGACATAGTGGACGGTGGCTGCCATAATTTTCGCGCTTTCAGCGTTTTTGCCGCTGTGCGGCTGTTTTCCACGCACAATACACCCTAAACAACCTGCGTCATCAGCGTAATCTGCGGATAAAACAACAGTTTCTCGCCCCTCGCCCCTCGCCCCTCGCCCCTAAAAAAAAGCCCCTCGCCCCTCGCCCCTAAAAAAAGCCCCTCGCCCCTATCCTTGTCCACTGTCCACTAAAAACGACTTTCCGCGACCTGCGCAATTGTTTTTCCACCCCAAGCAATTACATTATTTTTTTTCACCGGGTCATGTCTTCCAGCCGATGTTTTCGACGCTGCCGACAGCAGACCGGGATTTCGCATTTGAGCATCAAGAAAGGGTTCCCATGACTGCATTCCAAGACTGGCAGACAGATTCTGATAAAATCATCCTCGGCGTGGCGACTGACCATGGCGGTCTTGCCAAGAAAACCCTGGTTCTGGCGAAGCTGAAAGAATGGGGTATTGCTGCTGTCGACCTCGGCCCGACTACTGAGCAGCCTGATGATGACTACCCGGACTTTGCGGTCAAGCTCGTCCAGGCTCTTCGTCAGAAGACGATCACGGCTGGGCTTCTCATCTGCCGTTCCGGCATTGGCATGTCCATGGTCGCCAACCGCTTCCATGGCATCCGCGCCGCCTTGTGCACCACCCCGACCACAGCCGCCCTCAGCCGCCAGCACAATGCCGCCAACGTCCTCGTCTCCGGCGGCGACCAGATGTCAGATGACGACTTCCTGGCCACGGTCAAAACCTGGCTGGAAACCCCCTTTTCACAGGAAGAACGCCATATCCGCCGACTCCGCAAAGCCGAAACCATGACTTTTGACGAAAACGCGGCTTTGCAATTCGCTGATCCTGAAATCGCTGCCATCATGGCCCGCGAACAAAATCGCCAAAACCGCGGCATTGAGCTGATCGCGTCAGAAAATTTCGCCAGCCCGGCTGTCCGCGCCGCTGCCGGCTCAATTATGACGAACAAGTATGCTGAGGGCTATCCGGGCAAGCGCTACTACAATGGCTGCGCCCATGTTGACGAAGCCGAGGCGCTCGCCATTGACCGCGCCTGCCGACTCTTCGGCGCTGAGGCCGCCAACGTGCAGGCCCATTCCGGCAGCCAGGCCAACATGGGCGCCTACTTTGCCATCCTCAACCCTGGCGACACGGTTCTGGCCATGCGCCTCGATCACGGCGGCCACCTGACGCATGGCCACAATGTCAACTTCAGCGGCCGCCTCTACAACTTCGTCGGCTACGGGGTTTCCCCAGACACCGAACAGATCGACTACGACGAAGTCGCGCGCCTGGCCCATGAGCATAAGCCGAAGCTCCTGCTGGCTGGCGCTAGCGCGTATCCGCGCATCATCGACTTTGCCCGCCTCCGGGCCATTGCTGACGAAGTCGGTGCTTTCCTCATGGTCGACATGGCGCACATCGCCGGCCTGGTCGCTGCCGGCGTCCACCCCAGCCCAGTGCCCTATTGCGACATCGTCACCTCCACCACTCACAAGACCCTGCGCGGACCGCGCGGCGGACTCGTCCTCTGCAAAGAAAATCTGGCCAAGAAAATCAATTCTCAGGTCTTCCCCGGCATCCAGGGCGGACCGCTCATGCACATCATCGCGGCCAAGGCTGTCTGCTTCAAGGAAGCGATGACCCCGGCCTTTGCCGCCTACCAGCGCCAAGTCGTCAAAAATGCCGCCTGCCTGGCAGACGCCTTGCAGAAACAGGGCTTCCGCGTCGTTTCCGGCGGCACTGACAACCACCTGATGCTCGTCGACCTCCGGCCGAAAGGCACCACGGGCAAGGCCACTGCCACCGCCTTGGACGAGGCCGACATCACCGTCAATATGAACCTGATTCCGTTTGACCCGGAAAAACCGTCTATCACCAGCGGCATCCGCATTGGCACCCCGGCAGTGACCACCCGCGGCATGAAAGAGCCGGAAATGCAGACCATCGCCGCCCTGATCGCCAAGGTCGTGGAAAACATCGACAGCGACAGCGTCAAGGCAGAGGTGCGCGCTGCTGTCCATGCTTTGACCGACCGGTTCCCGATGCCGCAGATGGTGTCCGAATGGGATTGAACCCGCATCGCTCCCACACCATCATCGCCATTCAACCCGTCTGGCGACGGCGACTGTCCACCCACGGTCGCCGTCGCGTTCACGACACCTTGCCATGCCTCATTTGACTGTCCTTCCCAACAATGAATTCGGCGCTGATTCAACGCCGACTTATCTCTTCGACTACGCCGAGGAATACCGTACGAACGCACCCGAAGCCGGCCGAAGCTGGTTCCGCGATGCTCGCTACGGCCTCGCCGTCCGCTATGGTCTGCACTCCCTAATCGGCAAAGGCGACCAGGTACAGTACATTGACAAGATTCCGGTGCAGCAGTACGAATTGCTGAAAAATAAATTCACTGCCGTGAATTTCGATCCTGTGGAAATCGCCGAATGCGCCATCGCCGGCGGCTTCCGCTATATCGACTTCTGCGCCCGCGGAGCCGATGGCTTCTGCCTGTTCCAATCCGCTTACAGCGAATTCTCCAGCGCAACCTCGCCAGCCCAGCGTGACCTGGTGGCTGAAATGGCCTCGGTCTGCGAATACCACGGGCTCGGCCTATGCCTGCATTACTCGCATGGCCAGGACTGGCGCCACCCCCATGCGCCAAACCAAGACCTCGGCGGCCCCTTTGCCAGGCCAAACTATCCCCTGCCCGACCCGGCCTATCACATCGGCGTTGAACACCAACTCGATGTCTATCTCGAATTCGTCAGCGCACAAATCCAGGAATTGCTCAATTCCTACGGACCGATTGCAGCCATCTGCCTTGACGGCATCGCCGGACCACTCTATCTCAGCCCGGAAAAATTCCATTGCTCTGACCTCTATCGCCTGATCCGCCACTTGCAGCCGCAGGTCTTGGTCTCATATCAGCAGGGTCTGACCGGCGAAGAAGACTTCTTCGCAGTCAATAAAACGCCGCCAGGCTTGGACGCAGCTAAAGCTGAGCAAGGCTTCGTCAATATCATGATGAACAAGCCGCTTGAAATTCGCGACAGCCTGACCCCCGACGCCTGGGGCTATCACGCAGAACTGGCTGGCAACCACCTGAATCCGGACGACGTCTGGAAACTGCTCGAAAAAGCAGCGGCCTTCCCTGCCAACCTGACCTTGAATACCAACCTTATGCCCGATGGCTCGCTCGACTTGGAAGACATCAACACGATCATCGCCGTCGGCTGTAAAATCGAAAAACACGGTTTCCCGAGAATCTGAAGGGCGGTTGCATCATGTCCCATTCGTCTGGCCTACCTACCACCGGGCGCAGCCTTGCTGCCAATTTCTGCGCGCCTGCTGTCCTGGCCGCCTTTGACGCCGGCCAAGCCATCATGGAGGTCTATGACAGCGACTTCCAAGTGGAACTGAAAGCCGACCAATCTCCCCTCACCGCTGCCGACCGCGCCTCCCATAACATCATTATGCAGCGCTTGCAGCAACTCTGGGACTTTCCGGTGCTGTCCGAGGAAAGCAGCGAAGTCCCCTGGGAAACACGGCGACAGTGGGAGACCTTCTGGCTCGTCGACCCGCTTGATGGAACCAAGGACTTCGTCAGACGCAGCGGCAGCGGCGAATTCACCGTCAACATCGCTTTGATTCACCGATGCGAGCCTGTTCTCGGCATTGTCTACCGCCCATCCCGCCCCACCTTCTACCTCGGCGCACGCGGCTTAGGCGCTCGCAAGCTCGTCCTTGGCAAAGACTTTAATGATCGCGACGATCTGTCAGACGCCCTGGCCCTGTCCGCCAGCCAGCCCGCCTTGCCGCTGACACGCCAAGCCCAGCCTGGCCTTGTCCGCGTGGTTGCGACCCGTTCCCATAGCAACCAGGAGACGGACGATTTTATCAGCGCTCTTGAAGAACAATACGGCGCAGTCGAACGCGTCTCCATCGGCAGTTCCCTCAAATTCTGCCTAGTTGCGGAAGGCGCTGCTGACATCTACCCTCGCCTTGGCCCGACCATGGAGTGGGACACCGCCGCAGCCCAGGCCGTAGCTGAAGCTGCTGGCTGCACGGTCAAGGAGCTCCAGACTGGCCAGCCGCTCCGGTACAACAAGCCCAATCTCGTCAACCCCTTCTTTGTCACCTACGCGGCTGATTGGCCGCCAAACCGGAACCGCGCCTGATGGAATCCTACCGCCTCACTCATTTGCAGCAGCTCGAAGCTGAAAGCATCCATATCATCCGGGAAGTCGCTGCCGAATTCCAGAACCCGGTCATGCTCTATTCCATCGGCAAAGACTCCTCGGTCATGCTCCGGCTCGCCCAAAAAGCCTTCTATCCCGGCAAAATCCCGTTTCCGCTCATGCATGTCGACACGCGCTGGAAATTCCACGAAATGATCACCTTCCGCGAGCGCATGGCCAAGGAAATCGGCTTCCAACTTCTGGTTTGGATCAATCCGGACGGCATCGCCCAAGATATCAGCCCAATCACGCATGGCTCGGAAAAACACACCCAAATCATGAAGACAGAGGGACTCAAGCAGGCCCTTAACCACTATAAGTTCGACGCTGCTTTCGGCGGCGCCCGGCGGGACGAGGAAAAATCCCGCGCCAAGGAGCGCATCTACAGCTTCCGCAATCCATTCCACCAGTGGGACCCGAAAAATCAACGCCCGGAATTGTGGCAGCTCTACAACGCCAAAATCAACCAAGGCGAATCTATCCGAGTCTTCCCGCTCTCCAACTGGACTGAACTCGACATCTGGCTCTATATCCGCATGGAAAAAATCCCTATCGTACCCCTCTACTTCGCCAAGGAACGACCTGTCGTCGAACGCGACGGAGTTCTCATCCTGGTTGACGACGACCGCCTGCCGCTCCTTCCAGGCGAAAAGCCGATGATGAAAAAAGTCCGTTTCCGCACCCTGGGCTGCTATCCCCTCACCGGCGCCATTGAATCAGAAGCTGACACCCTGGAGAAAATCGTCCAGGAAATGCTCCTGACCACAACTTCAGAACGCCAGGGACGAGTCATTGACTTTGATGCTGCCGCCTCTATGGAAGAAAAAAAGAAGGACGGATATTTCTAAGCCCAGTCGCCCTCAATCCTGCAACTCTGCGCCCTACTCTTTCACCCTTTTCTCCCTCTGAGCCATGATCATTCCAGACGCCGACCTGATTCAGCGCGACATTGACGCGTACCTCGAACAGCATCGCAACAAGGACCTGCTCCGCTTCCTGACCTGCGGCAACGTTGATGACGGCAAATCCACCCTCATCGGCCGGCTCCTCTACGACGCCAAAATGATCTACGAGGATCAGCTCGCCGCAGTCCATCGCGATTCCAAAATCCACGGCACCACCGGCACTGATTTTGACCCGGCCCTGCTCACTGACGGCCTCAAAGCCGAACGCGAACAAGGCATCACCATTGATGTGGCCTACCGCTATTTCTCAACCAGCAAGCGCAAATTCATCATCGCTGACACGCCCGGCCACGAACAATACACCCGCAACATGGCCACCGGCGCCTCCAACTGCCAGCTGGCCGTCATCCTGATTGACGCCCGCCACGGCGTCACCACCCAGACCCGCCGCCATAGCTTTATCACCTCCCTCCTCGGCATCAGCCACGTCATTGTCGCCGTCAACAAAATGGACTTGGTCGACTGGTCGGAAGCCGTCTATGACGACATCCGCAAAGCCTACAACTCCCTGTGCGCCCGACTCTCCTTCAAGGACGTCCACTTCATCCCGATTTCCGCGCTTCTGGGCGACAACGTGGTCGATCGCAGTCCTAATATGCCTTGGCACAACGGCCCGACCCTGCTCCATCACCTTGAAAATGTCAACATCTCAGCGCATCGCAACCTGATTGACATGCGCTTTCCCGTGCAAAGCGTGTTTCGGCCTGACCTCAATTTCCGCGGCTTTGCGGGCACTGTCGCCTCCGGCGTGATTCGTCCTGGCGACAAGGTGATGGTCCTGCCGTCCCGCCAGACCTCAACCGTTAAATCCATCGTCTCCTGGGAAGGCGAACTGGCCTATGCTTTCCCGCCCATGCCAGTTGTCATCACCCTCGCTGATGAAATTGACGCATCCCGCGGCGACATCATCGCGCCCGTCAACAACCTGCCCCGAACCGACCATGAATTCGACGCCATGCTGGTTTGGATGAATGAGAAGCCAGCCCGGGAGATGACCTCGTACCTGGTCAAGCACACTACCGCCATGGTGCCTGCGACCCTGGAGAGAATCCGCTATGAGGTCGATGTCAACAACATGCGGAAGAAGTCTCCGCCGCCGGAAGGCACGGCGCCAGAGCTGGCCATGAACAGCATTGCCCGCGTCAAAATCATCTTGCACCGGCCGCTTGTCTTTGATCCTTTCACCCGCAATCACGCCACCGGCTCGTTCATCCTCATCGACCGCATCACCAACGCCACCGTCGCCGCCGGCATGATCGTAGACCGCGCCAGCGCTGACGACCAATCCCATAGCGAACAGCCGCGCTCCACTCACATCACCCGGGAGACTTCGCTGGTCAGCAGCGCAGAACGTGAACAACTGCTCAAGCAGCGCGCCCGCACAATCTGGCTGACCGGTCTCAGCGGCTCCGGCAAGTCAACCATCGCCAAACTCCTGGAACGGATGCTCACCGACCAAGGCAAACTCTGCTACGTGCTGGATGGCGACAACATTCGCCACGGGCTGAATCGCGACCTGGGATTCGCTGCCGAAGACCGCAAGGAGAACATCCGCCGCATCGCTGAAGTGGCCAAACTGATGAACGACGCCGGACTGATCGTCATCACCGCCTTCATCTCACCCTACCGCGAAGACCGCCAGAGCGCCCGCGATATCATCGGCCACGAACGCTTCCTCGAAGCCTACCTGAATACGCCGCTCGAAGTCTGCGAAGAACGCGACCCCAAAGGCCTCTATCGACGCGCCCGCAAAGGGGAAATCACCAGCTTCACCGGTGTCAGCGCCGACGCACCCTATGAACCGCCCACTAACCCTGACATCATGCTCGACACCACCACGGCCAACGCCGAACAATGCGCACGCATCCTCCTCGCAGCCGCCCTGGATTAAACGCCGATACTCGCCCTTAGGGTGGACTACCCGTCCACAACCTATTTTTAACCACGAAAAACACGAAAGGACACGAAATTTTTGTTTTTTGGGTTGTTGTTGTAACCACTGAATACACGGAATATACGGAAATTTTTGTGTATGGTTGTTGTTCGTCGGGATAGG
>JAAZKI010000032.1 GCA_012799905.1 Lentisphaerota bacterium
CGCTCTTGCTCCAGCCGGGCAGCCACCTCGACGTACTGCTCAATCGTCCGCCCCCAGATATTGACGAATACCGGGCAATCGACGCTGCGCAAAAAAGGCAAATAGTCGGGATGACTGATAAATGCGTCGATGCCGGGATTCTGCAAGCCGATCGCATTAAGCATGCCGCCATAGACCTCCGCTGTCCTGGGCGTAGGATTGCCCACAGATGGAAACGGCGACACACCCTTGACGGTAATGGCGCCAAGGCGTTCCAGCGGAATCAGCGAACTGTAATCCTTGCCATAGCCAAACGTCCCTGAAGCCGTCACGATCGGATTCCGCAACGTCACCCCAGCCAAATCAACTCTCAAATCAGCCATTGCCTCTCCTGTTCATCAAAACCATACAAGCAAAAAAGATGAATCACCGTGCCCACGGTTCACTAAATTCTCGCCCCTCGCCCCTAACGAATTATGAATTATGAATTGTGAATTGTGAATTGTGAATTATGAATTATGAATTATGAAATGCGCCTCAGCATTCAACATTCAACATTCACCCTCGCCCATGGTCCACTAAAGTCCACTAACGTCCACGTCCACTCTCCACTAAAGTCCACTTCTGTCCACAGTCCATCGTCTACTAACGTCCATAAAAGTCCACTAACGTCCATTGTCCACTGTCCACTAAAAGCCCACCACCCCTGCAGGACAATGCGAAAGCATCACATTAATGTATATTATCAATAGCCAACGCCAATTGCAGAAGGCGGACTCATAGGTGTTTTTGCCGTGAAATTTCTTTTTTTAGCCATATTTGCGGTGTTTGCGGTGTTAGCGGCGTCCGGTTATCGTCGCCGTGTCCTTCTGCGTCGCTGTTTGCCGTCTCAGCCTGACAACCGTGTCCAGGCGACCTCCGACCTCTTGGCGACTATCTGCATCATCGCTGCGGCCGCTGCCCTTCTCCTGTCTGCCTGGTTCAGCCAGTCTGCGGCGACTGCGCCTGAATCGGAAACCGCCGTCTTCTTTCTCCTGGACAGTTCAGCCAGCATGCTCGCTGAAAGCCAATCAACCAGCCGCCTCGACGAGGCCAAAAACGCCATTGCCGCCATGCTCGCTGACCTGCCTGAATTCCCGGTCGCCCTAGTGACATTTGCTGGCAACGCCATGCTCGACTTCCCGCCCAGCCTTGACCACGACAATTTTCGCCGCGCCCTTGACGCTGTCGCGCCTGCGGCAGGCTTCGTCGCTGGCAGCGCCCCCTCCGCAGCCCTGCGTTTAGCTGAGGATACAGCTAGGGCCATCGACGCCAAGCCGATTCTCATCCTTCTTTCCGACGGTGAAATCAACACGGCTGACGCCGCTCGCGAAAACACCCTCTGGGCTGATCGGCAGAGTCCGCTCCTGCTCGTCCTCACGGGCATTCCCGGCGCTGCCAAGCAGATGCCGACTGACCATGGCTGGGTCATTGACCCTGACACCGGCGCTGCTGCTTTGAGCACGGCCACTGAGCGCGACCTAGTCCGGCTGGCTAAGCTTTCTGAGACGCCATGGCGTCTGGCTGAAGACGCCTCGCCAACCGCCTGCTGCCGCCAGCTGCCCCGCCTGCTCGCTGCCAGCGGCGACGCCGTCACGCTCCAACGCCATGTCAAGGCGACGCTGCTCATCGCCATGCTCCTGCTCACCGCCTGGGTATTTCTTAAACGCGGCGTACTCAGTCAAAACCGCAGCAAAGCATCATCCCGCCTCCGCGCCGCTGCCGTTCTTTTATCCTTGGCGATCATCGCAACCGCCCAAACTGCGGCGCCGCCATCCGAAGACATCGACGCCATCCGCAATCAACTTCAGCAACCCGACCTGCCGTCCTCGGAGCGCGCCCGCCTGCTGGCTAATTGGGCTGCACTGCTTTGCCATGAACCGTCAGAACAGATTGACCCGCTCCAGGCCCGACAACAAGCCGCTGACGCAGTTGTTCTCTGCCGCGAAGCCCTGCGCTTGTCGCCGGGCTACCCGCCTGCCATCACCAACCTCGTCGCAGCTCGTCAACGCCTGGAACGCCTGCCCAAAGACCAGCAAATCACCACCACAACCGCAGTCGCGCCGAGTTCACCGGCCGAGACAAAACCCTCGCCAGAGCCCAAGCCAACGACCAAGCCCGACCCTTCCGCTTCAACGCAGCCTCCGCGCCAGCCAGCGCCAGCCAACGCCGTCACCGGACTTCAGCCGGCCGAGGAGTCTCCACCTGCGGACTCCGCCTCGCCATCCCGCCCCAGCAGCGGCTCCTGGCGCGACTTGCAGACGCGCCAGCACGCCATTCCGCCCCGCACACCCGGCGTCAAACCATGGTGACTCACGGCGAGCTGTGAACAGTGACAGCCTACGTAGTCCACTCTCTCGCCCCTCGCCCCTCGCCCCCAATACTCTTAACTTAACGCTTTGTAACCACACAGACGACTCAACTTCATAAAGCCGACCTTGGCGTCCTTGGCGTCTTGGTGGTTCAATAACGAGGAACCAACCGCCAAGGCGC
>JAAZKI010000082.1 GCA_012799905.1 Lentisphaerota bacterium
CGATAAAATTTGCCATGGAGCAAAATGGCCTCAAGCCCAAAGACATCGCTCACTGCTTTGGTTCACTCTCGCGCACTTACGAGGTGCTTAATGGCACCAGGGGACTGTCATTGAATATGATTCGCCGTCTGCATCAGCAATATGACATTCCCGCAGACTGCCTGATCGGAAAACCGTAAAAGGCGACCGGCCGCAGATAGCACAAACCTTACCCAAAAACGCAATCATGACAAAACAAACTGCTGATTTTAACCAAAAACAGGTGAAACGCGATCCCGACATAGCAGCGGCAGAGATCGCTTTGCGACGAGCCGCAGCAAAGGCCCGGGAAAAAGCCAAGCAAGCATCATCAGGAATCATGGTGTGGAAGGACGGCAAAGTCGTCGAGGAACGTCAATAAAAACTGCCTGCCAGTAACTTTTTCCGCCGCGTCCCCCCGCCTCTTCCCCAACGGAGCCAATAACTTATGCGCCATTTACCGTCCCTGTTGCTAGCCATGACGCTGGTGTGTGCACCCCTGCTCACCCTTGGCCAGGAACACTGCGACGCGGAAGCGACAGCCTATCTGAAGCAACTCTCCGCCGCTTCGGCCAACTACGCTCCGCGCTCAGGGCGCACTGCGTTCTTCTCTCGCGCCCAGCTCAAATACGGCTTGGAGCGCTCCGACTACCTGCACCGCTGGGGCGACCGACCCTTGCTCCAGAACACGTCCTTCCAAGACCTGGGTTCCTTCACGGTCAGCGATGGCGTCTATTCCGACATCGGCTTCCTCAATCCGCTCTCCTACCGGACTATGACCGAGGTTCTCAAACGCTTTGACATTGACGGCTTCGCCTTCTTCCCCGGCACCAAGGGCCGCCGCGATTTGTACCGACACTGCGGGACGCCAGGCGCGACCATTGCCGTTCTGCCAGAATTCACCTACTCTGGCTTCACGCCGCCAGGGACGACCGTAGACCCGGCCGTGCTCGAACCGTACCTGGAACTGGCCGCCGAAGCCCTGGCCTCGCCGCAAGCCTACCGAATCAACGGCAAAATCGTCATCACCACCTATCCAGGACCGTCCAAAGGCAATGACTTGGCCTTCTGGGCCGCTTTGAAAAAAGCCCTGATTGAACGCCTCGGCGACCATTTCATCATCATGCCGTATGCCACGCTGACCCACATCACCAAGATCGGCGGCAAAAACGCCCCCTACAGCAAGGCCGACATTGACGCCATGCGCGAAAGTCTGCGCCAATGGCTCCGCGTCGTTGACGGCTACTATCACAATTCTCCTGCTATCAGCAATCGCCGCTATGACCGCGACACTGACCGTAACTTCACCATACCCATCTTGCACAGCGTCCTCACCGAGCCGGAATTCCAAGGCAAGTACCTGGCCTGGGGCGCGAAAGTCGGCCACATGAACTGCCAGCTGCTGGGCTACAGCCTGGACGCTTTCGGCACTGACATGCTCCGCGGCACAGTCAGCAGCGCCCTGCTTGCCAAGGCGGATGTGATCAACTTAGTGGAATGGGACGAGGAAAACGAAAACACCTGCTTCCGACCAACCATCAACACCTCGTTCAGCACAGGTCGAATCATCCGATACTTCGTCGCCCAGGCCAAAAACGCGGCACCGACCATGCTGCCAGGCGATGACCCGACGGTGCCCAACCTAATCATCAGCTCGCGACGCATCCTGTCTGCGGGCGAGGCCCTGGAAATCGAAATCGTCAATGTCCCGGACGGCACCGCGCCAGCGCCGGAATACACGCTGGATCTGCGCCTGTGCAATCTCAGCGGCCAGACTGTACACCAATTCCCGCCGCGGCAGCTGGCGACCGCCGAGCTGGCCACCGTTGTCTTCACCGTGCCGACGCCTGACCTGCTACCGCACCAAGTACTCATCCCCCAGCTGACCGCGACCGCGGCAGGAACGACGTTTACGGTCAGCGAAGGCTTGCAGCCCATTGAGCTGCGGGCCAATTGGAACTGGGACTACGTCTGGGTCAAACAGCCGCTCCGCGACCTTGATCGCAGCGCCAGCGCCACTCTCACCGTCAGTCCAGCCGCAGTCGACGGCGCCGTCGCAATCACAGTCCAGGCCCAATCAATGTCTGACCTGCGCAGCTTAGAAGTCCTCGAAGGCTGCGACGTCATCTATTCCCACAGCAACCAGCCAGACTACCGCGAAACAACGGAGCGCGTCGCCATTGCCGCCGCTTTCCAAGCCAGCCGCCAGTCGCCTGTCCGCCTCACCGGCGCGATTCGTTGGCACGGTGCGCCGTCCCTGCGCGTCCGCAGCTCAAAGAACTGGCCGCCGGAAGACATTCCCGAACCGTCCGCCTGGTTCTATGCTGACGAGTCAATCACACATTGGCCAATCATCCGCTACGCCACCCTCAGTCGCGAGGATGCTGCCAGGGCCGAGATTGAAGTCGACCTGCCGGGAGTTGCCCAGGGGCGGCTCAAAGTCGCCGATCTGCAGCGACTGGGCAGCTACGGCTTTGCCGGCCCGCATGGATTTAACCTCGTCTTCCGGTTGTATGCGTCCCAGGTCACCATGCCGCCACCGCTGAACCAGAAGGAGGCCAGCTTCACCATTCTGGCTCGCCCAACCCGCGCCAACGCCGTCTTCTATGTCCAAACCGTCAACCAGATTTATCAGACCTATCGGAGCGCAGCTGTTTCGCTGTTCCGGCCGACAGGGGCGACAGAGTCATTCCACGTTTTCTCGGTGGCTGAGAACGCTGCCCGAGCCATCACGGCTGACCGCGGTCTGCTGATGCCGCTCGCCTACGATTTTTCGCCGCAGCGCGGCTCAGTCTTCTTCACGCCTGCCAGCCAGGAGCTGCTGGGTGTCCTCGGCGGCTTCACCCCCCAGGCGACTGGTGTCGCAGCCGGAGAAAGCATCTATGGCAACCCCATGGACACCTTCATCGCTCGCAAAGGCTCCGAGAACTATCCTGACCTGGCTCCCAAGCACCGCCAGGACGAACAAGGCCGCCATGTTCTGGACTTCGCCGGCGCCAGCTACATCAGCGTCCCGCTTGGCGCAGTTCCGGCCTATGCTGGCTATGAAGTCGAAATAGACGTCATGCCCACGGAATTTACCGCTCATCAGACCTTGTTCGGCAACGACTCTGCCGGATTTGTGCTTGGACTGCGCAATGACAGACCGGTCGCCAGCATCTATTGCAACCAGGTACTGGCCATGCTCACGGTCACTGGCCCGCCGCTTACTGCTGGCCAGTGGAGCCGCATCACCGTCCGCTTTGACCAACAGACACTTTCGATCGCGGTCAATGGCGTCGTTGGCGAAACTATTCCTGCCAGCGGCTATCAGCGCTATCCGCGCGCCTACACAGTCGGCGCCCATTACCGTTTCGGAAACTTCTTCCACGGCAGCATCGGCCGGCTGATCATCACCCCGAAATAAGCCCCCCGCCGCTGGCAACCGCCAATCAAATCGCCCTTTTATACGTTATATTAAAGCTTATCTCATCAAGATTTAACAGCATCTTGCCTGTCATTCACCCTTTGCCCGAAAGCTGGACGCCATGAAAAAAACCGTTGCCCTGTTCCTGACCATTGCCGCGC
>JAAZKI010000365.1 GCA_012799905.1 Lentisphaerota bacterium
GGACGTCTTTAGGCTTCTGGAAGGCGGCCAGGTGCGCCGTCGTTTTTGAAACTTCGCTTTTGATAAGTTTCTTCAACTCAGCAGCATCCGGATTTTTCCGGCGGATGTCATCATGGACGTTGACGCAAGCATAGACGTTTTTGCATTTTTCGCCGATGACCATGACTTCGGAAATGACCGATGAGGTGCGGATCGCATCTTCGACGTGCTCAGGATGGAGTTTTTCGCCGCCAATGAGCACAATCATGTTGCCTTTGCGGCCTTCAATGAACAGAAAACCCTCCGCATCGCAGTAGCCGACGTCGCCGGTGTTCAGCCAGCTGTCTTCAAAACTTTTGGCTGAGGCGTCAGTGTGGCGCCAATAGCCTTTCATGACGCAATCGCCCTTGATCAGCAACTGGCCGTGCAGGTCTTTGCCGAGATTGCCGTCGTCGTCTTTGAAAGTATAATCGCCGCCGTGTTCGGGCAGGAGCCAGGGGAGAACCTTGCCGGTGCTGCCGAGACGGTGGTCTTCAGGAAGATTGGCGCTGACGACCGGCGAGGTCTCGGTCAAACCATAACCGACCATGACCAAGACGCCCATATATTTGAAGAAAATCTGCAATTCGAGGTCGAGAGGAGCACCGCCGCAGACGACGCAGCGGAGCTTGCCGCCAAAAGCTTGACGGAATTTGCGGAAGACTATTGGGTCGTAGAAAGTGTGGTGGGTCAGCATCCGCAGGATGCCGCCGTCAAGACGGGGGCCAGCAGTGAAAATACGAGAGGCGTTGTAGACCGCCTTGTCAATCAAAGCTTTGACTTTGGGCGGCTTGTCCTCAAGCTGCCTGTCAATGCCAAGTTTGATCGTCTCTACGACGCGGGGAACCGCTAACATGAAGCTCGGCTCGAATGCGGCCAAATTTTTCTTGAAGTCGCGGATGTCTTTGGCAATGGCGCAGGACGCGCTGCCCATCAAGGGACAGAGGACTTCGCAAATGAGAGCGTAGCTGTGCCAGTACGGAAGCAGGGAGATAATCCGGTCACGGTGATCCATGCCGTAGACCTCCTTGGCCCAATACGCATTTATCCACAGGTTCTTATGCGTCAGCATGACGCCTTTGGGCATACCGGTGGAGCCGCTGGTGTAGATAAGTACCGCGACATCGTCAGGGTCGCATTCCACTACTGGCAGCTCTAGCGGGGCACGGGCGTCGCCACGCGGCAAGGCATTGACGTCGATGACAGGGATATTGCCGGAGTTGGCGGTGACCGTTTTCACCAGACTTTTTTCGGCTATCGCCAGTGCGGGGGCGCTGTCCCGCAAAATGAAGCCCATCTCCAAGTCGCCTAAGGTCTCGCAGACCGGCACCGCGATAATGCCCAGGTACCAGCAGGCATAGAAGAAGTTAAAATGCTCAAGGCACTTCGGCGCGATAAATGCAATCCGCTCACCTTTGCCGATTTGACGATCCTGAAAAAACTTGCTCCAGGCGAGCACGTCAGCGTACAGGGTCTGATAGTTCCGGAATTGAAGGTTGCCGTCTTCCATGTAGACAAGGGCCGGCAGTTCTGGTTTGCGAGAGCACCATTCCGTGAAATAACCGCCAAGACTCTTGGTCATGGTCACTGATTTGGCCATGTCGTAGGCTCCTGTCTGGGGATGGAGGGCGTGGATTTTGGACTGGCAAAGCAGTCAAAATGCGTGACACTTACGCAAACAGTGTCATAATATAGTATGGCTTAGTTTGAAAACAACCTCCTTGGCGCAGTCAAGTGGTGCGTCCCTGATAATTTTGGTCGTAATCGGTCACCAATTGATAATCACTCGCCTCCGTCCAGTGCCGGCACTTCAGTGCCGGAATTCCCGCTCGCCCCTCGCCCCTCGCCCCTAACAAAGCCCTTCGCCCCTATTTTTTGGCTGGTGGGGGAGCGCTGTTAGCCAGGCTTTCCAAGACCTTGGAGCTGGCAATGCCGACTTCGTGCTTGGTGGCGACCTCTTCGCCGTTGTCTTTCAGGAACTGCTCAATTTCATTCTTGA
>JAAZKI010000562.1 GCA_012799905.1 Lentisphaerota bacterium
CCCGGGAATGAATGTCAGCCACCAGCTGGCCGAATTGCTCTAAGGGAGTGGTATGACGGTCAAAGACGGCCAGGGAGGAGTCGACCGTGAAGAAGTCGAGGGGAGCGAAGGGGCTGCCGTAGCGTCCCATGCGACCAAAGGTGACTGGCGTCGGATGGATGGGCAACAGCTGGATGATGCGGAAGCCGAGTTGATCCATGATGACAGGGAGTTCGCGCCGCAAGTCAGCAAATGTTCCCGAGGGCGGGATGACGGTGTAGCCGGCTTGGTTGAGGAATGTCTCCGCGTCACGGTGTGCTTTGGTCCAGGCCTGGCCAGAGCGGTTGGGACCGAATTGGCGGACGAATGCGTTGTAGATCGTGTTCCCCGAAACCGTTGCGGCCGGCTCAATCTTGACGCGGACGTTTTCGCCCTTGGGCCAGACCAGTTCGCCGCCGTCAGCAGGGACGAAGAAGGTTTTGAACTCGAACTGGCCGACCTGGCAAAGCGGCAAGATGATTTCGAAGGAGCGTTCGTCGATTCGGCGCATAGGCAGGTCATGCCAGTCGCGGCCGAGGATGGCTCGCCCATGCTCGACGTTGGCGATGATTTCCGCTCGGCGGATGTGTGCGTGGCCGAGATTGGTGCGCAGGAAAGCCTTGCCTTCGCGGGCGGAATCAAGTTGTAGAGACACCGTCATGCTGTCGCCAGAGTGGCGGACGGCCTGGAAGCCAGGGGATGGAGTTTGGAGAATGTTGGTCATGGCAGGGGGACAGCCAGTCAGGCGACCTGTCAAATAGTGTTTTCTGAACGGGAGGAAGGGTTTGCGGCCAAGCTAACTTTGATGAGCCTGGCCGGTGATGTCAACGAGACGGTGTAAATAGAATATAATCTCGGAGAGTGGTTATTGCAATCTGTACGGGTGGCTTTTGGGCGAGTTATAATTAGTTTTATGTTAGGAGGTTAAATGTGCTTCATTCATTGTGGACGGTGTGGACGGCATCGCGTACGTGTAGTTTAAGCTCATCTCGCCCTCTGCCTCCCGGGCTAAAGCCCGGGCACTGAACGGAACGCTCACCGCCCCTAACGAATGACAAATGACAAACGACAAATGACAAATGACAAATGACAAATGACAAATGACCCTAAAAAAAGAAAGGCCGTCAAACCCGGAAAGGATTTGACGGCCTTGGCGTTTTGATTCGGCTTTAACCGACTAGGGGCTTAGTCGTTATCGCCAGTGTAGGTGGGAACCCAGAATTTGCTGCTGGTGGAGGAAAAGTTCGGAACCGCACTCTGCTTGACCGAGCCGACGTGACCATCAACATAGCACACGTTGACGCTTTCGCTGTGGCGGCCGTAGACTCTCAGGTATTTGTCATCCGTATTGGGCTTGTTAACCTTGCTGTAGAGGCTGATCACATAGGTCTCAGTTGTGGTGCCGTCGTATGGCTCGGTGAAGAACATGCAGCTTGAGGGGTTGACAAAGGCGCCGTCAGCCTTGTTCCGGCAGTTGTAGTTCATGCCGTAGTGCATATTCACTTTGGGTCTGCCGACGTATTTGTTGGAGGAGGCGCTGCCGCAGTTGTAGATTTTGATGTCGCCGACGTAGGGATGGATCAATTCCGCCCAGTAGACAGTGGCGTTCGCCGTGTTTTTAGTGCCATCAGGGTAAGTGAAGGTGTCGGCGGTTTGAACAGTCTGAGCGGTATTCAGTCCACCGACGTTATCGTCGATGTACATGCGCATGCCGAGGCCGAGCTGCTTCATGTTGGACACGCAGGAAATGGCGCGGGCTTTTTCACGGGCCTTGGACAGGGCGGGCAGGAGCATGGCAGCCAGGATGGCAATAATCGCGATGACGACCAACAGCTCAATCAAGGTGAATTTTTTGTTGGCGAGACGTTTGAACATTTTCTTTCTCCTTAAAGTTCTCTTCTGTAAGTGATGTCTTCCCCTGCGGACATTATGTCCGCCTCCCGTTTGCCGCTTGGCCATCACCAGGGCCAAGCTTGACTTTGAGTTTTCGGCAGCACGGTGAAAATGACTTGGGGAATACTGACGTCATTTTCAATTCTTAGTCAAGTGCCTGTTGGCGAGTTGTGCTGTCCCTCCTTTCAAGGCTTGAGTTTTGATTCG
>JAAZKI010000058.1 GCA_012799905.1 Lentisphaerota bacterium
GTGGCAATCTGAGTAGGGGTAGCCCAGTGCCAGACCGGCACGCTGGTAAATATGGGGAATTGACCCCATCGCTACAACGGGGAGGTAGAGGCTCATAACCTCTACCTTACCCACTGACACATAAATTTTAGGTTGTAAACGCTATAGTCCACCCTAAGCCTTTCGTGGTTAAAAACCTTTTTGGACACCATCTACGTACTGCAAGCTGAAGCTGAACTATGTACGGTGCCTAAAAGCATACAAGTATTCATCACAAGATTTTGCGCATTACTTTTTTCCAGGAGTATAAATGGAGTCTTCTCATTCAGCCAAAGATTCGCCTGCACATCCCTCCGCCGCCAACGTCCTCCTCGTCGGCAACTCCTTTCCGTTGAGTTTAGTCCGTCGTGCTGTATTGATTCGGCCTTCGAATCGGAAGGAGTTTCATGTTGCCTGCGTTGGGCGTGAGATTGCATCGTTCTGGGGTCATGCCAACACACTGGCGGCAGCCTCGGCGTTTGCCGGTGTGGATCTCACGCCCCGGTGTGAACGCCCGGCACTTGTTCTGTCTGCGGAAGGATATCCCTGTTTTGACGGGGAGGAATTCCAGGAGTGCTGGGTGTTGTCACCGGATTACAAAGTCAATTTCCGGCCAGCAGTCGGAGTGGAGGTGCCTGCTGATAAAATTTGCGGCTGGCAAATCCTGCATCTGTCCTGGAACTTCGGGACTCCGGACAGTGAAGACGAATCGCACGCCTGATGCGCTTTTTCTGCGCTACAGTTCAGAGCAGGTTTGCAAGGCTCCCCATTGACTGGCATTATATTTCCCAAGGATATTGTTATCGGACACCGTCCGTCAATGCGTTGTGAACTGCTTTCAACCCGAAGGTCATGGAGAGGAACCGTACGATGCCGGACCATGAGAAAGAACGCTGGTTTTGCCTATTGAGTTTAGCTGACTGCTATCATTTTGGCAGCCTGTGGCAATTACGCGAGGATTTGCTGAAACGTCGCTTTTTTGGATATGAGGCAACAAGTACGCACCGTGGGCATCCAGGTGTGAGCATCAGTCGAACCAAGCTTAACAGCCTTCATGATACAGTGCTGATGTTGATTGGCAGCAGCAGGCGCCGAAACAGAGCTTTCGCAGTGACAGGCGTATCACGGAACAGCCCGCCGGGAAAAAAGACCTTTTTTCAAACACTGCGCCCGGTCTCGGTACTTCCCGAACATTTTTTCCCGCCGGATGGCGCAGCATCAGAGGTCGAACGCAATGACTACAAGCCTCATTTGACGGAAACTGAAAAAGCCGACTTGAAAAAGATGCTGCTGGAAAAGGGGGAACAGCGATGAAAAGCAAGTCCCCCATCTTGTCACCAAAAGAAGAACTGGCCGCCTGGAATGCCTGGAAGGAAATCTGTTTCATTGACGGATGCCCGCCAGAACAACGTGACTATCTGCGCCGACGGGTCATCTTCAGAATAAACGAAGAACTGCAAAAATACTACCCTGGCGAGCAGTGGAACAGCAGGATCAGTCCCAACGAAATGATCATTGAATTCGATCTATTCCTGGCCTACAAGAACGGCCTGCCAGCCGAATCCGGCATTTCCAAAAAGCCGCGCCATCACTTCAAGCGGCATAAAGATTTCATCTGGTATAAATTGAATTGCAGCAGCGATCCCCCAATGCAGGTGCTGAATGGCATATTGCTGGGCTCCAAGGGTAAAATCATGGATGTAGTTCGAAAGTTGCTCAAAACATATTACCAGATCAGAGAGGAACGAGTGCCACACGCAAAAAGCGGAAAAACAGTCCGGCGCTTGATACGAACCGAAAGCTTGCATGAACCATTGCAGGAGAATGAAGGCAACAGCTATACGCTTGAGGAACGAATCGCTTCTGCTCAGGCTGCCCCGGATGAACTGGCAGCACAGAATCTCGAAGACATGCGCAATGCCCTGAGCCGCCTAGTTGCAACACTGACCAAAGAGGGAAAACTGGTTCTTCTGGCAAAATTGCTGATGATCAATGCTTCGGAACCTTCGCTTGCACGGGCTCTTGGGCGGGGTAAATCAACGGCCTACGCGCTGTTGAAGCAGGTTCAGGAAAAGGTTCAACGATGGTATCTAAACAATGACGACGTGCCGAAAATCGTGACGGTCGAGGCGCATCAGATTTTCTGTGAACTGCTGATTGCCGCACTCCAGCAGAATGCTTCGCCGGAAGCGCAGAATTTTTTGCATAAAGTGCAGAAAATCCGTGCAGGAGCCTCCTGTTGAAGACGCGGATATTGCATTTGGCCTTATACACTGAGGGTGGACTGCCCGTCCATAGCCTATTTTAACCACGGATGGACACAGATGAACACTGATTTTTTATAGGATTGTTTTTTGTAACCACTGAACATGCGGAATACACGGAAATTTTGTTTAATGTGTAGGGTTTTGCAATGAGCGCTGTAGTACAGACTTCACGCAGACGTATGTCGACCTAGCGACCGGAAGGCCGCCCCTAAGCCTCGGAGAGGCAACACCATGAGTAACCCCAGGTGAAGCGAAGCGGAACCTGGGGGTGAAGTCCCCCAAGCCTGAGCCTCGGAGAGGCGACACAAAAGCACTGATTTGCTGAAAATCTTTTCCAAAAAACAAGAAGTCGGTCGTTAGTAGTATAAAGAGGCCGGAATGCACCTGTCAACGGCAACTACCCAAATAGACTCAAAGGCAATTCTATGAAAACGCCATCCGATAAAAACTATTGGTTCCGCCAGCAATGGACGCAAAATTTTTTGCAGGAATACCAGTTGTATCGCAGTCTTTTAAATCAAGCCAATGACATTTCTGGTAAAAATGCACCCATTGAACAAAAGCCCGCATGGGTCGCCAAACCACCCCTGGCTGATGCAGCCGAACCGGATATGGACGGACTGCAACCCGGCCAAATCCGCCTGCTGTCGCAGCCCGAACAAATGGTCTGGTGCCTCCTCCTGCGAAACTGGGGAGCAGGAGTCTGGCTGATAGTGCCTTTTTCTCCATTCCCTTATCCTGCGACCGATGAAGAATTTTACCTTGGGGGCAAACGCACCGAATATCTGGATGTGCTTCAACTCTGGAATGCCCGTACGTTGCACGCCCTGTTTTTGCGAAGAAGCTGGCTCGTTGACACACTAACCCCACAGGAACTCCAGTACGCTGAATGCCTCTTTGATGCATCAACCTGCGGAGAAGAACTGCCGGAAGAACTGCTGGCCAGGACAGCATTGCCAATCACTGCAGCGCCGGATTTGCGTCTGGATTACAAGCAGGAAAGCCTGGCACGATTTGCCGCGCTTGATGCCGCAGACTTCGAATGGGGCGAACTCTGCGCAGAAGCAACAGAAAACCCTGTGCCCGAAATTAATCCGGATGGACTTATGGCCGCAAAATTCATTGCATGGCAAATGCCGCGTTTCGACACGGGATTGTTCGCACCGTTGCCGATGGCCGCAGCCGGACGCCGCGCCAGCAGCATCTGCTGGGAAACTCCATGGACGCCCAGCGCCTTGCTTGACGGCTTTTTCCAGGAAAGCATCCCGGATATATGCGACATGACACGGCACATCGCCTCGGCTGAAGAACCGGATAGCTTCCTGAACACTGAAAATGAAACGCCGAATCTGCTTTGGAAACTGCCACAGGAATGCTTGAAAGATTCTTCCGATGCTCTGTTTTTCCACCGCGAAAGTCGGCTTCTGCTTGGCACTGGATACACGGTTCGCGAAAACGACGAAGCCTACATTGTCCTTGCAGACTGGTCCTCAAAGGAACACCCGAACCTAAACACCCCAGCAGACATAACGATTTTTCTGACAGAACCGGAGCAAATTTGAAATGACGCCATCCAAGCTGCCCTCCCAACTGAAATTGCGCCACAGCGGCAATCGAGCCGTCAATTTGCTGGAGCAATGTTTTGATGTTTCGCCAGAAGAATGGGATTTTTCAGCTTGGCAATCGGTCGATGACTTGCCGAGGGAGGACCGCCCCCGCATACAGGCCATTCTGGCTGAACTTGCTTTCTGGCAAAAAGTTGTTTGCCCGACTCAAGTGAAAAGGCTGCCGGAGTGGCTATATGATATTTGCCCATTTGACGATGCAGACGCCAGGCTCCAAGAACTTCTCCCTTTTGCTGCCAAGACTGCCATGGCCGTATTCCCATTGGCAGGTCAAGACGGATACCCCCCGGCGCTGGTGAGACTATATCTGCTGCAAGAATACCCCCGGGAAAACTCCTGCGCCCGGCTCTGCTTCACAAACGCCATGCCGGAAAATTGCGCTATCCTCTTGGCAGGCATTCCAAAAATCTCAGGAAAACGCATAGAGGGAGATTCCTGGCAGCTGGCCGCAGCCTTGGCACGGGTCGCCGTAGATGAGCCGGAGCTGCGTGTCCGTCTGGGCGCAAATTGGGTCTGCACCGGCGCTCTCAACAGCCACGGCAAAGTCACTCCCGTCGAACTCGGCAACAAGGCAGCCCTGGCCGCCAAAACCAACCGGCGCTGGCTACTGCCGGATGGAGACAATATCGCCCAATGGCGCAAAACCGCCGACAGCAACAGTGACGCTTTTGGAGTAAGAAGCCTGACCGAGGCCGCCACCTATGTCCGCGAATACGGCGTGCTGACGCACCAGTTTCAATTCCCGCAGTCAGTCGATGAACTGCATGTGCTGCTCGGAGGGGCAATCCCACCCGCACTGGCTGTGAGCATGCAAATCTTCCCCCGCAAACTGTGCCTGTGGCATTCCGAAAAGACGCGACCAGACGCCGAAGTGATAAAAAAAGCACTTGGCAACCTAATGGATGTAGAACTGCAAGCCATGCCGTCAGACAATCTGGCAGCGATTGAAGTACGCATGCGCGACCACCTGGAAAAACAAAGCAGCCGAACCAGACTGGTCAACTTCACGGGCGGAAACCGCATCATGGGATTTGGCGCCATGCTTGCCGCCCGCCATTGCCGAATCAGCCTGGTCTATCGCGATATCGATGCCCCGCCAGACCAACTCGACATGATCGATTTCGCCGATGACCCGACCATGCTGCCCAGGCATGGCAAAGTAACCGGCAACAACTGCCCAGACGCATGGCGCAAATACGTCAACTGGGAAATGCTCTATGACTCTAAAACCAAGCTCCCAAAAAGCGAATCGCCTGATCCCCCGGCCGAAGTCGAACGCCTGCAACAAATCCTCTGGCAAAACGGTCGCGAACCAGACAACATCAAGGCATCTTGCGCCATGAAACAAATCGCCACAAATTGACGGCGCAAAAAAACGCCAAACCAAAATAGGAGACAACTATGGACATCCTGGTGACGACGCTCGGTAAAGCCAATAAAAAGGCGGGCGGCCGCTATAGCAGCCTGACCTACCGTTTCGAAGATGGCTTCGAAACAACCAGCACGTTCTTCATGCGAGCCTTGCTGGAATACCGCCGACACCTGCTAAACGTTCCCGACAAAGTCCTGATCCTGGGCACGCCGGCATCGATGTGGGACGCCTTGCTGGAATTGACTAGCCTGGAAGACGAAAAACTGGTGAACCAACTCATGCACGAAATAGAAAACGACGCCGTGACTGCCGAGACTTTGGACGGACTCGGGCAGGCTCTGACCAAGCTGCTTGACGTGAACGTGGTCTGCGCCCTCATTCCCCCCGGACGTACCCAGGCCGAACAAGCCGATATCCAGCGCATCATCGCTGAACATATCCCCGACAAAGCCTCGGTTAGCTTTGACGTGACGCATGGCTACCGCATCCTGCCCCTGCTGGAACTGCTGGCCGTGTTCTACCTGATCCAGACCCGTAGCGCCAAAATCAATGAAATCTTCTATGGCGCAGCTGACATGCGCAATGATGAAAATCCACCAGTCGCGCCGGTGATTCGACTCGACTTTGTCAAAGACATGCTGGAATGGCTGACTAGGCTGCCCCTGGCCGAGGAAACCGGCCGCTATGACCAACTGGCCGACTTGTTTGCCCCGGAACGACCGGAACTGGCCGAAGCCCTGAAGCAACACAGCATGCAGTTGCGAACCAATCAGACCGTGGCCGCGCACAAAAGCGCCCTTATTATCGTCGCGCTGTTGGACAAGCCTTTTGACGACCCCGGCGCTGAACTCTACCGGCCAATCCTGCAACGCAAATTCAGCTGGAGCCGCGGCACCGACCTGGCAGAATGGCAAATTCTGTCCGCCAAGGCGGCAGTACGCACCGGCGATCTGCTCCGAGCGACGATCTTGCTGCGAGAAGCGCGTATTTCCCTGGCACTCCCGCCAAAGGAACAAACCAATTCAAAAAAACGCGAAGAAGCTAACGCTAAACTCAACCGGGAAACTGACGCAGACGACGAATTGCTGCTGGCTCTGCGCAATTGCCTGGCTCATGCCGACCAGCCACAAGATAACAAACTCGGAAAACGCGTCCAGGAATTGCTGCGAGACGAGCAAGAACTGGCCAAAGCCCTGAATGAAATCGCGGACAAACTGTATCAACAGCGCAAAAAATCATAGAGTGGACTATTTGCCCATAAACCTAAAATTTATGTGTCACCCTTCCAGGGCTCCAAATATATGCCATCTCACCCAGGGCTGCGCCGGACCTGACGGCCCGGCTTACCCTGGGCTTTTATGTGTCGCCCCCGGGCTTTTGCCGCTTTGCGGTTGTTGTGGACGCGGTGGACTTTAGTGGACATTGTGGACAGCGGCTGATGTGCGTCGTACTGGCGGCCAAAAGGCCAGCAACATAAAAGCCTAAGGGTGAGCGAAGCGAAGCCCAGGGTGAGGCGTATAATAATTTTGAGCCCCGCCAAGGATGACACATAAACGCCGGTTTGATGAAAATCTCCCCCCCCAAAAAAAACAAAATTCTTAGCTGACAGCCGTACGAAAGAGATATCAACATGCCGACCTTGTACATCAATGGCCGCGACGTGGAAGCCCGTCTTGACGACCGCCGGGTGTCGCTTGCGCATTTCGATTACAGCAAGGACGACATTAAACTATCCACCGTGCCGATATTCGATATCGAACGCGTCGTGCTGATCGGCTACCCGAAAGTCAGCATGCAGTTGCTGCATCATTTCATCTATCAGAAAATCCCGGTGTACTTTCTCTCTCCGCATGGCCGTTGGGTAAGCTCTATGCTGCCCAATGTCGACGGCAACGCTCTGCGACGGCTGCACCAGTATGACGCTGCCCGCGACCGGGATATGTCGCTGATGGCGGCAAAGCAGGTGATTTTCGCCAAAATCAGAAATATGCGCCGAGTCTTGCAGCGCCTGGCCGCAAACCGCTCCCAGTCATACGAAGACGAACAGCGCGACGCCTGCAATTCACTCCAGGACCTCGCTATCAAGGTCAAAGACGCGGACTCGCCAGATTCCGTCCGCGGCTACGAAGGCATGGCCACAGCTATTTATTTCCGGCGCCTGGCCGTGTTTTTCCCGCCAGAATTGCCCTTTGTCTCACGCAATCGACGACCGCCCCGCGATGCCGCCAATGCCATCTTATCGTGGACATACTCCATCGTCCTGGCGGAAATCGAAGCGGAAATCCGCTGCGCTGCGCTTGACCCGTGCATAGGATTTCTGCACGAAATCAGCCATGGCCGACCATCGCTCGCCCTTGACCTGCTCGAACCCCTGCGCGCGCCCCTGGCCGACTTGCTCGCCCTCAACCTCATCAACCACAAACTCCTGCGGCAAGAGCACTTTGAAAATAACCCCGAAGATGGCGGCGTATATCTGAAAAATACCAGCCTAAAACTGTTCTTCTCAGAATATGAGCAATACATGGAAAGGTTCTTCGCAGCCACCAAAGGCGGAAGCCGAGTGACCTTCCGCCGCGTCATCAAAAACATGGTCAATGCCGTCTGCAACATGATCGAAACCAAGCAAGAACCACAGTTTTTCCTGATGCCTTAGGGTGGACTGTCCGCCCATAAACCTGATTTATGTGTCTCCCTTACAGGGTTCCAAATATATGCCATCTCCCCTAGGGCTGCGCCGGGCCTGGCGGCCCGGCTTACCCTGGGCTTCTATGTGTCGCCCACCGGGCTTTTGCCGCTTTGCGGCTGTTGTGGACGCGGTGGACTTTAGTGGACGTTGTGGACAGCGGCTGACGTGTGTCGTACTGGCGGCCCAAAGGGCCAGCAACATAAAAGCCTAAGGGTGAGCGTAGCGAAGCCCTGGGTGAGGCGTATAATAATTTTGAGCCCCGCCAGGGGTGACACATAAACGACGTTTTGAAGAAAATCTTTCCCAAAAAACAAGAAGTTGGCCGATAGTAGCACCGCCGCGAAGCGGCAAAAGCCCCAACGGGGCATGACATACCAGCCCTGGGCAAGCGCAGCGCAGCCCTGGGTAAAGCGGAATAAATTTGGATGGTTGTCATGCTGCGTAACGTGATTTAATAAGCGTACGGTGTGCAGCGAGAGCAGCCTCGCAGAGGCGACACCATGAGTAACCCCAGGTGAAGCGAAGCGGAACCTGGGGATGGGCATACCACCAATCTCCAGCCTTGTAGAGGCGA
>JAAZKI010000500.1 GCA_012799905.1 Lentisphaerota bacterium
GCCCCTCGCCCCTCGCCCCTAAAAAAGCCCCTCGCCCCTAAAAAAAGCCCCTCGCCCCTAAAAAATCACCTAAATCCTCCCATGCCTGGGCCTCCGAATCCAGCCTGCTGGCGGATTTTAGGCGCCTTTGGCACTTCCAGATACAAGGCATACCATTGTTCGCCCAGGCCGGCGTTGCTGAAGCGTTTCAATCTGCCATTGGCCAAATGCTCCCAATTCTGCTTCAGCACTTCGCTTTCGGTCTTGGATTTCGCTTCAAACAGAAGGGCGACGGCTTCATCGACCCGGTCTTCTTGGACCAGAATCCAGGAATACAGCGCATAGATCAGCGTTGACTTCTCGTCCTTGAAGCGCCGGATTCCCTTCTTGAACGCCTTAGTCACGTCTTCCATCCGGCCTCTCTTATACAGCCGCGTCATTTTCATGGCCAACGTAACCGGGTCCAAGATGATAGCCTTATCCAGATACGGGTCAGCGGCGGTAAAGTCCTTGATTTGAAAAAGCAGTTGTCCACGCAGCGTATCCGCCTGTCGCGCTGCCAGCAGATTCCATTTCTTCAGCGGCGCGACCTTGTCCAGGATTTTGATTGCCTTCATAATAGCCTCGGCTTGCTCCTTTTCCACCATCGCCTGGACTCTCGGCCCGCCCTGCATCTTGTTCTGCAGCATGTTTATCTTCCGGCGCAGATGCTCCTGTGTCTCCAGAATGCTGCTTTGCACCTCGCCGAAAATCGCTTCCAGGCGCTTCTTGATTTGCAGATTGATCACTAATCCGACCCCGAGAAAGCCAACCACAGCCGCGATGCTATTCCAGACCGGATGGCCAGGCCACGCCGAATTCAGCCCAAACCACACTACTATCGCCGTCACAATCCCAATCACCAAAGTCAGCATATCGCTTTCACTCCTGATTTTGCCATTATTCCGTCAACAAACAATATGACTCGCCATCTTGCCTGGCGCTGTCATGCTTCAAAAATCACGCAACACTCCGGCTGGCGCCAGTTGCAAATCATTGCGAACCGTGTCAACCACCAATGGCCGGACGTAAATCGTGTCCCCGAAACGGCGCTTTTCACCGGAATAGCGATGGACTAAGGTCAGCCGTTTCTCGTCACATTGCCAGACATCCTCGCCCAAATGCCGGATATCCAGGAACCCCATAAGGCCATATTCCTCCAAGTAGACGGTCAGGCCGCCGTTCGTCACCCGGAAAATCACGCCTTCCAGGCACGCTGCGGCCCGGTCGGTGACTTGGTTTGCCAAATGCCTGAGCTTCAGCCGATCCGATGCGGCAAACGCGGCTTGGTCGACATTCTGCTCCCTGGCATTGCATGCGTTAGCCAGTTCCGCCAACGTCGACGCCGTCCGCGGCGTTTTGCCCAAGTCTCGGGCCAGCAGCTGCTGATGCACCAGCAAATCGGGATAACGCCGGATCGGGCTAGTGAAATGGCAATACACGTCTTTACCCAGGCCGAAATGGCCGTTATTGCTGAGCTGGTACTGCGCCCGCGGCAAGCAGCGCAGCAGCGCCAGGTTCACCAATTGCGAGCCGCTGTCGCTGCCCAGCTTCCGCATAAATCGAACCAACTTTGAACGCGATTCAAAATGCAGTTTTTTCCCCAGGCCCATCATTTCCGCCTGGGCTGCGAACAACTCCATCTGTTCCGGCTCTGGCGCCGCGTGATTGCGGAACAATCCTGGCAGGCCCGACTTCTGCATCTCGCGGGCGACGGCCTCATTCGCTGCCAGCATCATCTCCTCAACCAGCTCATGCGCTGGGCTGGCCTCGACTTTGCGCAGACCAACCAGAACCGGCGGCTGGCCGCCGCACAAGACCTGCATCTCCGGCAAAGTCATCGGCAAAAAGCCCTCGACTGCCGCCCGACGTTTGCGCATGACCACTGACAACTCGCCCAGTCGACCCAGCAAGACGCGCACGTCATCGGTCAGGCCAGACAATTTCTCGCCAGCCAGAAAACGCTCGACCTCTTCGTAACTGAAGCTGCGACGGCTGCAAATCACTGTACGGGTACGGCGACTGGACAGAACCTCGCCGGACGCCGCGTCAATCTGCAAAAATACACTGTGAGCCTGACGCTCCTCGCCTTCCTGCAGACTGCAACGATCCGTGGCCAGGCTCTTTGGCAGCATCGGCAGAGTGAGACCAGGCAAATACGACGTGAACCCACGCTTCCTGGCGCCCCTGTCCAGCCGACTTCCGGCCGGCACAAAGCAAGCGACGTCAGCAATATGCACCCCCAGCGTGACTTGGCCTGGTTGCGGTCCTGGCTCAACCGACAAGGCGTCGTCAAAATCCTTAGCGTCCGGCGGATCAATCGTAATCGTGGTCAAAGCGCGGCAATCTTCGCGCGGCACGTCCAGTGGCGTCACTGCCGCAGCCTGCTCCTCTGACTGCGCCGTGTAAGCGGATGGCAAATCGTATTCCCGGACAATTGCTTTCAAATCAGCCGCCACAGAACCCTCGCGACCGAGACGACGGGTGATTTCCACCCGCGGCAAAGTATGCTCAAAAGTCTGTTCAAGCAACTTCGCCGCCACCCAGTCGCCGAGTTGAGCCCGGCCGAGGTCCTCCTCGGTTGTACCCTCGGCCAAGGCGAGAAATGGCGGCAAATCGCGGCGCAATGGCCGGATGCCATAGCCGCCGTCCAACTGCCAAGTCAGACAGCCGACGAATACGTCGCGCGCCCGCGACACAACCTTTTCCACCGCGCCGGTATTGCCTTCCTTGGGAAGAATCAGCTGAACTCGGTCGCCGGACAAGGCGCCGCCCGTCTGCCCCGGAGGCACAAAATAATCCTCGGCGCCGTCTGACGCATTCTCAGGAGTGACAAAAGCAAAGCCCTTGTTGTTGACTTGAATCGTCCCGACCACGGTGCGGCGTTCTGCGGCTGCTTTCCGACGCCCTGCAACAGCTTTCTGGCGCTTACCGCCGCCCAGCGCAGCTGCTTCATAGCGCCCGCCTGCGCGACGCAACAGCAGACCTTCCGACACTAACTGTTGAACCGTCTTCCGAAAATGGCGTTCATCAACCCGCCCGAGGCGACGGCGCAGCTCCTCCCGCCGTAAACCGCCTTTGCTGTTGCCTGCTGACGCCGCCCGCAAAATGTCCGCTCGCAATTGTTTCTCGGTTGTCATAATGTGTTCATCACTCGGAAAAAAGCCAGCGGAAAAGAGCCGGGCGCCGGCAGCGCAAATGAGCAATATATCTCTAAAACCCGGAAAAGACATAATATATTTATTTTGACGAATAGTACAAATATGCGGACAGCAAAGCCGCTGGGAAGATAATCGGTCACCGATTGATACTCGGAGTTCCGGTGAGCAGCGGCCTCAGGAAAGGGGTGAGGGGCGAGGGGCGAGGGGCGAGGGGCGAGGGGCGAGCGGCGAGATGAGCTTGGACTACGCTGTCCGTCATGTCCACACTGTCCACCGCGTCCACACCGTCCACCATGTCCACACTGTCCACCGCGTCCACACCGTCCACCATGTCCACACCGTCCACATCTTTTTGCGCCGTAGGTGCTTAACCATGCTTAACCCCTGGCTTCAGCCTGGGGGAAAGGCATCCCCCAAAAACTGGCGCCCCGTGGGGGCACTACAGAAGACCGCCGCATTACTATCTCTCACGCATCGTTGGACTTTTCCGCTGCCTACAGTTAGGAAAGAATAAAATATGGTATATGTTATGTAGTTCTATTTTATCGGCAGAACTGGTTCAGTTTTGCATTTTCTGGCTGTATTGCATAGAAGGACAATTATGAGCATCACCCCTGCAACCGACGACACCATGGCCAAAATCGTGGCGCTCTGCAAACGCCGCGGCATTATTTTTCAAAGCTCCGAAATGTACGGCGGCATCAACGGATTCTGGGACTACGGCCCGGTCGGTGTGCCGCTCCGCCGCGCTGTCGAACAGCTGTGGTGGCGCTATATGGTCGAAGAGCGCGACAACGTCGAGGGTTTGGACTCGACCATCATCTGCCACCCGGAAGTCTGGAACGCCTCTGGACACCTGGCTCAGTTCTCTGACTCCATGACTGACTGCCTGGCCTGCAAAAAACGCTACCGTGTTGACCAGCTTGAAAACCCCGGCGTCTGCCCGAACTGCGGCTCCACGCAAATGACCGAACCGCGCGAATTCAACCTGATGATGAAGACATTTGTCGGCCCGGTGTTTGACGAAGAGCACACCGCCTATCTGCGCGCGGAGACCTGCCAGCCGATCTTTGTCGACTTCAACACAGTGCGCATCGCCACCCGCCAGAAGCTCCCGTTCGGCATTGCCCAGACCGGCAAGGCCTTCCGCAATGAAATCAACCCGCGCTTCTTTACCTTCCGTTCACGCGAATTCATGCAGATGGAAATGGAATTCTTCTGCCATGAAGACGAGTCCATGGAGTGGTTCGAATACTGGCGCCAGGAGCGCTGGAACTTCTACACCAAGGTGCTTGGCCTGCCCGAAAACAAATTCCGCATCTACTGGCATGAAAAACTCGCCCATTATGCGAAGGCCGCCCTTGACATCGAATTCGAATTCCCCTTTGGCTGGGGCGAAATCGAAGGCGTGCATCACCGCGGCACCTGGGATATGCAGCGCCACGCTGAATTCTCCAAGCAGGAAAAAGACTGCAAATACTTTGACCAGGACAAGAAAGAATCCTACTTCCCGACCGTCGTCGAGACCTCCTGCGGCCTTGACCGCATCTGCCTGATGCTCCTCTGCAACGGCTATGATGAAGACACTGCCGACACCCAAAAGGAAGGCATGGACGAAGATGTCCGCATCGTCCTTCGACTCCCTGCCAAGGTCGCACCGGTCCAGGCTGCCATCCTCCCGCTCAGCAAAAAGCTGGAAGAGCCGGCGCGTTCCGTCTATACCGCCGTTCGCAAAAAACTGCGCGCTGCCTACGACGACACTGGCAGCATCGGCAAACGCTATCGTCGGCAGGACGAAATCGGCACGCCGTACTGCATCACTTTTGACTTCGATTCTGTTGACGACAATGCCGTCACTGTCCGCGAACGCGACTCCATGACCCAGGAGCGCATTCCCATCAGCGGCCTGAACACGTACCTGGCTGACAAGATCGACCCCTGATTCCCCCCGGCTTTCTTCGGGAGCACTTCTATGCGCAAAATCAAGCTGAGCCTGAGTATCCTGACGGCGGTTCTGGCCGTCAATCTGCTGATTGGCTTCCGGGTGTTTTCCAGCGAGGCCGAGAAAACCGGCGCCAATCAGGTCTTTGAACACATCGACACCATGATGCGGGTCTTGCAACTGATTCGCACCAAATATGTCGAGATCGACAAGGTGAGTTACAAAGACCTGTTCTACGGCGCCATGGAAGGCATGACTGCCCGGCTCGACCCGTACAGCGCATTCTTGCCCCCGGACGACCTGGAGGCGCTGATGGAAGACACCGTGGGCGAATTCGGCGGCATCGGCGTCACCGTGAGCATGAAGGACGGCAAACTGATCGTCGTCGCGCCGATTGACGGCACCCCTGGCGCCCGAGCTGGCATCCAGCCCGGCGACCAGATCACCAGCATCAACGGCGAACCAGTCCTGCGCCTGAACCTGGAGGACGCAATCAAAATGATGCGCGGCAAACCCGGCACCAAGGTCTCCTTGACTCTAAGCCGGCCCGGCGTTGCCAGCCCCATCAACCTGGAGCTGGAGCGAGCCATCATTCCCCTGCAAAGCGTTGTCGACGCCACCATCCTGCCGGAAACCAACATCGGCTTCGTCCGCCTCACCCAATTCATGGAGCCCACCGCTGCCAGTCTGGAAACCGTGCTGCGCGATTTCGCGGCCAAGAATGTCGATGCGCTCATCATTGACCTGCGCCGCAATCCAGGCGGGCTGCTCAGCTCAGCCGTTGACATTTGCAGCTTCTTCCTGCCGCCAGGCGAACTGGTCGTAAGCGTCGAAGGGCGCGAAGAGAAAAAGGAGGAACGCAGCCGGGGCGGCTATAAATTCCCGCGCGAAAAGCCGCTGCTGCTGCTGATTGACGGCGGCAGCGCCTCGGCCTCTGAGATCGTGGCTGGCTGCCTGCGTGACTCCAAACGCGCTATCCTCTTGGGCGAGAGAACCTTCGGCAAGGGACGCGTCCAGAACGTGATTGAACTCGAAGACGGCTGCGCCCTCAAGTTGACTATCGCCATGTATTACACGCCAAGCCGCCGCGTCATTGACGAACACGGCATCCAGCCCGATATCGTGGAAACGCTGACCCGCGAAGATATGGCCGCCATGCTCCAGTCGGGAAAAAATGTCGACCCGGAAACTGACCCGCAGCTGCGCCGCGCCATTGAGGTTCTAACCAGCTATAACGTCCTGCGCGCCAAAAAATAATCAATGCGAAAAAGATGGTGATGAGCGCTGGCAGCACAGACGCTTTTCGCCCCTCGCCCCTTACGAATTATGAATTATGAATTATGAATTATGAAATGCGCCTCAGCATTCAACATTCAGCCTTCAGCATTCAGCATTCAGGCTCTCGCCCCTTACGAATTATGAATTATGAATTATGAAATGCGCCTCAGCATTCAGCATTCAGCATTCAACATTCAGC
>JAAZKI010000305.1 GCA_012799905.1 Lentisphaerota bacterium
AGGTGGCACCATGAGTAACCCCAGGTGAAGCGGAGCGGAACCTGGGGGTGGAGTCCCCCCGAGCCTGAGCCTCGTAGAGGCGGCACTAGGAATAACCCTGGGTGAAGCGAAGCGGAACCCGGGGTGGAGTGAGTAACGGCTTGGCGATAAGCTTTCCGGAAAATCTTTCCCAAAAAACAAGAAGTTAGCTGATAGTAGTACAGGTGGAGTTCACAATGAAGCGAGCGATATTTTTGGCTTTCATGCTTTCCAGCATGGCTTTTTGGGCTCAAGACAGCAAGAATTTGCTCCGTCACGGCGACTTTAACGAGGCTGGTTTCGGGGGCGAGGTCCGCACCGACTGGGTGCCGGGCATGTTCGCTGTATCGCAGCATACGGAAGAGATGACTTGGAACCGGTGCCTGAAGTTCGAATTGCTGAAAATGGCGGTGTCCAAGGATGGCGTGCGGCGCTTGAATGGCAATGTAATGTTGGGCAAGGACGGACCCCGGCCCGGGTTCGTGGTCAAGCCTTCTACGCAGTACCAGTTCAGCTTTGAAGTCCGCGGAACCGTGCCAAATGCCGGGGTCAAAGCGTGCCTCTGGAGCGGCGACAGCACCAAGACGTACGATGGGTTGACGCATATCAAGACCAGCCTAGGCGGCTACAAGGTCACTTCGGAATGGACAATGCTGCGAGGCACGTTCCGGACTGGCCCGGACACGAGCCGCGCCGCGCTGAATTTCCAGCTGTGGGCGGATTCAAGCCAGATCAAAGATTTTCGCTGGCAGGATGGTCAGTACTTGCTCGTCGATAATGTCCAGGTGCAGGAGAAAGCCGCGATTGGCTCGACAACCGGTGCTGACGAGGACGCAGCACCGGTGTTGGCCCTGCTTATGCCGGCCGTTGACGTGGATGGCTTCAGCAACTACAAGACCGGCCAGCCAGCGGCAGTGGACAGTCGTTTTTCTCTCAGGCTTGAGGGTGACACGCTGCATTTGGAGGTGTTTTGCCCGTCGCCGGCGCCGGTTCGGGCAGAAAATCGCGATAATGGCGCCAAGGTCTGGTCAGGCGATGTTGTCGAGGTGTTCTTTGGTCCAGTCGAGGGTGTCAAGGATCGCTTGCTGTCGCAGTTTGTGCTTGGCGCTGGCGGCGGTCGGTATCGCGGCAATGGGGCAGGGGAAATTAGGGAATACGACAGCTGGCAGGCTGTGCCGGAAGTGACGGCGGACGGGTGGCGCGCGACTTTCGCCATTCCCTTGCGTGAACTCGGTTTTGCCGGCATGCCGGCTGCTGGTGAAGCCATTGCCTTCAATGTGTGCCGCCAGCGTCAGGGCGAGTTGACGTCCTGGGCGCCGGTGCGCAATGGTTTCCACGAAGTCAACCAGTATGGTCTGCTGGTCTTTGGCAGTGGCCAGGATTATGCGCGGCGGATTTTGGCGACTATGGGGGAAAAGGTCGAGGCGCTCAGCCAGGAATGGGATCAGTTCGCTGCTGGCGACGCTCCAATCGGCACCCTGATTGCCATGGGACGCAACCTGCGACGCAAGCAGCAGGAGCTTCGTTTTGCGCAGGAGCCATACGTACTGGGAACAATGCCGGTGACTGGCGACTACAGCCTGCCGCTGGAGCCGTGGGTGGAAAATTTGGTTCTGGACAACAAGAAGCCGATAGTGATGAAGGCGGCTGTCAATGAACGCCAAGCCCTGCCGCTGACGATTACTAATTGCACATCTCAGACTGCCGCCTACCGAGTGCTCCTGCATCCGGGCAAAAAAACGCCTATGCATGGCGTGGAGGCGCATGGCCTTGGCGGTGATTTTCCGCCGTCCCAAGTGACGTTGCGGGAAGCGGTGGCCATGAAGGACGACAACAGCGGTCAAGGCGCCGGGCGCTATGACGCCTTGCCTAAAATGAACCAAATCAGCGCGGTTACGATTGCCGCCGGCGCAACTGGCGTGGTTTGGATAGACTTCGATTGCCGCGGCGTGGCCCCAGGAGAATATGCCGGCGCTATCCGCATTATTCCCCTGGGCGGCGAAGGCGCCTTCCTCAAAGGAACGAAGACATACCGCGGTCAGGCACGTAATTTTCCAGTCAAACTGACCGTGCTGCCGATAACCCTGCCGCTGCGGCCGCCCCGGCCAGCGTGGTTGATGGGGCCGGGCGACACCGAGGATTTATTCTTGATGCAGGCAGAACTGGGCGGACGCATGGTTATGCTCAACCCGTGGTCGCTGAAATTTACCTTCAATGACAAGGGAGAATTGGTGAATGGCGATTTGCCGGAAGTGGCGACATTCATCAAGACACGCCTGGAATGGCACCAACGGCACGGCATCGAGGGCGGGCCGCGTTTTATGGTCGGCTTCAGTGCTTATACGGTGTTTGCAGGACAGTATTTGCCCAAGACAATCAAGGAAATGACCCCAGAGTGGCGCCTGGCCTGGAAAAATAACCTGCTGGCTTTGGATAAGTTGCTGCGGGACAACGGCGTCAATCAGGACGACTACGTCATTGAAGTCATTGACGAACCTAATGGCAAGAACATTGAACGCGATTTGGAAGTCAGCCGCATTGCGCGCGAGACGCTGCCCGGGGCAAGGCTGTGCATGACTTGGGCGGCCTCCAATTTCAACCATACCCCGGATAGCATCCGGCGGTTTATGCCGTATATCAACGACCATTGCATCTGGGCTGGGCACCTGTCGAACCCGGCGTACCGCGAGCTGGCCCGAGAATTGCGCTCAACGCCAGGACAGCATTACGGCATTTACAACTGTTCAACCTCGCTGCGCGAGGATTTGTACCGTTATTACCGCCTGCAAGCCTGGCGAACCCTGGAATTCGATGCTGAGACGGTCGGCCTGTATGTCTTTTGCAACGCACCGCACGGCAGAGCCGGGGCGGCGGATTGGAAAACGGTGGCCAACGGCGGTATCACCTATCGGAGCGGCGACGAGTCAATTCCAACGATTCGGAGCGAGGCTTTCCGGCAAGGGATGACTGATTTGGCTTATATGGAACTTCTGCGCACGCTGGCAGTCGGGGATTCCGCTGCTGCTGTTGCCGCGCGTGCCTTCCTGGCCAAAGCGCCAGTCGAAGTGGTGGTGGAAAAACCGTATGATTCGACTTTAGCCGAACAGAAGCGCGAGCAAGCGATAGAGTTCATTCTCAAGCTGCAAGCGCAGAAATGACATGATAGGAAACAGCCTTGGAGACAGCGGCGGTCGAGTCAATGCTGGCATGGTATCGTGGGCATCAGCGGGTGCTGCCTTGGCGCAGCCAGCCGACGCCTTACCGGGTGCTGGTCAGCGAAGTCATGCTGCAACAGACGCAGGTGACGACCGTCATACCTTACTTTGAACGTTTTATCCAGGCATTCCCTGATTTTGCGTCCTTGGCAGCGACTGATATTGAGACAGTCTTGAAGCTTTGGGAGGGACTGGGCTATTATTCCAGGGCGCGCCGTCTGCATGCGTGCGCACGACAGGTGATGGAAAATGGCGGTGAGCTTTCCGACGACCCGACGGAATTGGCGCGTCTGCCCGGAATCGGCCCCTACACAGCAGCCGCGATTGCCAGCATTGCCTTTGGTCGACCATATCCCGCCGTGGACGGCAATGTGCTGCGAGTGCAGACGCGGCTCCTGGCTGATGACGGTGACGTCAGCTCGCAGTCAGTGCGTCGACGCATCTACGAGCGGCTGCTCGCTGTCATTCAGCAGACTCTTGACCCTTCGGCGTTCAACCAGGCTCAGATGGACATCGGCGCCATAGTCTGCTTGCCGCGCCAGCCGCTGTGCAACGAGTGCCCATTGCGTGCATTTTGCCGTGCGTTTGCCTCTGGCAAGCCGACTGCATATCCGCGTCGGCCGGAACGCCGGGTGACGCCGCATGTGCATGTCGCCGTCGGCTTGATTTTTCACTGCGGACGGTTGTTGATCTTGCGTCGTTCAGAAGACCAGATGTTAGGCGGACTGTGGGAATTTCCGGGCGGCAAGCTTGAGTCCGGCGAAACGCCGTCGCAGGCTGTGGAGCGTGAGGTGCGCGAAGAAACCGGCCTGGCTGTTGAGATAGGCGCGCTGGTTGGCGTCATCCGGCACGCCTACAGTCACTTTCGCATCACCATGCATGCGTATCGCTGCCGCTTGGTTGAAGCTGGCGAGCCAGTTGTCGTCTGCGAACGTCCGTATGCCTGGGCGGTTGCTGAAGATTTGTCCAAATACGCTTTTCCCAAGGCCAATCATAAAATTTTCTCCTGCGAGGGATTTGCGGAGGGCTTTCAAGCGTAAACAGGAGGGGTGGTTTTTAGTTTAACACCGATTTTCACAGTTCTAAATTAACCCTAAACTCATGAAATTGTCGCGCCGGAAAACGTGAGCCGTCGATTACCCATCCAGGGGATTTTCTGCGCGTCGAAGCTCTTTCCCATTTCCAGCA
>JAAZKI010000535.1 GCA_012799905.1 Lentisphaerota bacterium
AACCCGCGCAAGCTAGAATAACTCATTTTTTGAAAAGAATTTCCGCAAGACCAGGGCGGGGGCCCCCTGACTTTCCGTCCAGTGCCGGCACTCTAGTGCCGGGAGCACCGCCCCCTCGCCCCTCCGTCCAGCGGTTCTCTGCGGTCAATTTTACTATCGTCATTTGACAAATTGCATTTGTTGTCTACATTAGTTTGGTATCTCGCTAAGAGTGTTTGATTCGCATGGCGTCAAAGCGACGCCTATCCAGCCCTCCCCCGACACGTATTTGACTGTTCACCTATGCCTTTGATAGCGATTACGGGTGGCATCGGCGCCGGGAAAAGCACAGTCCTTGAGTATTTCAAGGCCTTGGGCGCCGAGGTACTGGATGCCGATCAAATCGTTCATTCCCTGTATGAACCCGGGCAACCAGCCTACCAAGAGATGTTGTCACGTTGGGGCGACAAGATTTTGGACGCTGGCCGTGCCATCGACCGAAAAGCCGTTGCCGCGAAAGTCTTTGCTGCTGCTCACGAGCTCAGCTGGCTGAACGGCCTCCTGCATCCACTGGTCAAGCAGGCAATCAGCGCGGCGGGAGCACGTACCAATAATCTCCTTTACTGCGCCATTCCCTTGCTTTATGAAGTTGGCTGGGACGCTGGTTTCGCTGCTGTCATCGCCGTCTGGTGTGACCGGAACACGCAGCTCCTTCGTTTACGGTCACGACACTGGTCAGAGGTTGAGATCAACCAACGCCTTAGCCAGCAATTATCCATGAATGAAAAACTTAGCCGCAGTGACTATGGGTTAATCAACACTTGCTCCTTGGCGATGCTCAATCAGCAATGCACACACCTGCACCGCCACCTGCAATCCATGTTCGCCCTGCCGCAAACGGATTGAACCGGCGGCAACGCCAGCCCCACACTGCCTTTCTCAGCGCCCCTTTCCGATGCGCAACTCCTGCCATCGTCGACGGCCCCCATCCCACCTAGCACGGCTCATTTTTCCTTGAATACGACTTCTGTTGTTTTCTTTTTCATATGACTTCAGGGACAAAATCACTTATGACAAACGAAGACATGAACATTCCAGACGCAATTCCGCCGACAACAACAGCGGAAAATAGCGAAGACAAGCCCGTGGCCAAGCGCCGCGGACGGCCGCCAGGCACGACGAAAAAGAAAATGCAGGAACGCAGAGAAGCAGCAGCGGCAGCAGCGGCAGCAGCGGCGGCAGCAGCCAAAGCGGCGGACGAAACTGCGCCGGCAGCGGCAAGCAAAGAACCCGCCAAGACTGAAGCGCCAACAGCGGCAAGCAAAGAGCCTGCCAAGACTGAAACAAAAGAGCCTGCCCAGGCTCAGGAAGCGCCAGCAACGGCAAGCAAAGAGCCTGCGTCGACTGCAACTCCGGCGGCTGCAGAGGAATCACGCCAGCCGGCAGAGTCGCCCAACCATCAAAAAAATTACCAGCAACAGACGTCTATGTCTAAAAAACCACAGTCTCGTTGGAATCAGCCAGGCGGCAGCGATAGTTCAGGGGCGGACTCTGGGTCTTCGGAAACGCAATCTGCTGGCGCGGCAGCGTCTCAGAACCAGGGCGCCAACCCGAATGTCCAGAATTATGGGTCAAGAAAATTCCAGTCAGGCCATCAGCGGTCATATCAGCAGCGTTCTTACCAGCAGAACCAGGGCAAGCAACGCCAGAGCCAGGGCGATGATGGCGAAGCCCCGTTGAAGGCCGATTTCAGCGAAGGCTACAGCAGCCGTTCCCGGCACAGCCGGCGTCGCCGAAAAAGCAATTACAACTACCCGGATGGCATGCGCGACAACCAGAGACTGGATATGCGCGATTTGCCAGACCATGCCATGATTGTCGACCCGCGCGACAAGGAAAACCCCAATCTGCTGAATTTAAATGAATTGCGCGCCATGGAAACAGCCGCCTTGATGCGCATGGCCGCAGACTTCAAAATCGAAAACACGGCGGGAATGTCCCGCCATGACTTGCTGTTTGAAATTCTCCGCGCCAATGGGATTGACCGCAATGGCGTCATGTTCGGCGGCGGTGTCCTGGAAGTGACCGGAGACGGCTTCGGCTTCCTGCGCAGCCCGACGGCGAGCTACCTGGCCTGCCCAGAAGACATCTACATGAGCCCAACCCAAATCCGACGCTTTGGATTGCGTACCGGCGATACTGTTTTTGGACAAATCCGCCAGCCCAAGGAACGCGAACGCTTCTTCGCCTTGCTGAAAATCGAAACCATCAATGACGAAGAGCCAAGCCGCAAAAAAGAAATCGTCCCATTCGAAAATCTGACGCCGTATTTCCCGACCCAGCGCCTAATCCTTGAGCGGGACAAGAACGAGCTGACCACGCGCATCATTGACTTGGTGACCCCAGTCGGACGCGGGCAGCGCGGACTCATTGTCGCGGCGCCGCGCACCGGCAAGACCGTCGTCCTGCAAAAAATCGCCAACAGCATCCTGGCCAACAACGATGACATCACCCTGATCATCCTGCTGATTGACGAGCGTCCTGAAGAAGTGACGGACATGAAGCGGGTCGTAAATGCGGAAATTGTCAGTTCGACGTTTGACGAGCCGCCAGACCGACATGTGCAAGTGGCGGAAATGGTGATTGAGAAAGCCAAGCGCCTGGTGGAATACGGCCGCCATGTCGTTATCCTCCTGGATTCCATCACCCGCCTGGCGCGAGCCTACAACACCATTGAGCCGCATAGTGGACGCATCCTCTCCGGCGGCGTCGACGCCAACGCGCTGCACAAGCCCAAGCGCTTTTTCGGCGCGGCGCGGAACATCGAACATGGCGGCAGCCTGACCATCCTGGCCACCGCCCTCATTGACACCGGCAGCCGGATGGATGACGTCATCTTTGAGGAATTTAAAGGCACGGGCAACATGGAGCTGCATCTTGACCGTCACCTGGTGGACAAGCGCATCTACCCGGCCATCAACATCGAGAAGAGCGGCACCCGACGTGAAGAACTCCTGGTTCATCCTGATGAGCTCGACCGGATGTGGCGGCTGCGCCGCGCTATCGGCGACATACCTCTCCAGGATGCCATGGAACGGATCATCAGCGTCGTCAAATCGAAACCGACCAATGTCGAATTCCTGATGTCCATGCCTAAGGAAGAACACGACTGAGCAGCATTGCAAACCAGCCTGGAACACCCCTTGGCCGCGCGGAAATTCCAACCACCCGCCAACGCGAAACCAGCAACTTAAGAAAAAAAACTCGCCTGGTAACAGGAAATTTCCGGCGCAGGCATTATTGTTTGGCGGAATCGTTTCCTGCCTTCAAACCGATGGCTTAAAATCACCACCAGCAAAGTAAGGACAAAACTATGGCTAGTGAAACCATCAAATGCCCCCATTGCGAATGCAAAGTCCTGGTCAGCGAAGTCGAAAAGGAAGACGGCACCTGCCCGGAATGCGGACAGTTGGTACTACCGTCCAAACTGTTCAATGACTTCAGCGACTACAATGACGAAGACGATGATGATCTCGATGATATGTACGATGACGATGATCTCGATGACGACGATCTCGACGATGACGATGATCTCGACGATGACGACGACCTCGACGATGACGACGACGATTACTGATTGACAGCGCCGGGCCGGCAGCGCAAACCGCCAGCCGGCCTGACGCCACGAAATCACCTATGCCTTAATTGGCCTTGACCTGGGAGGGGAAAATGCATGCAGGAACAGCGATTTGACCAAACCAACCTGCCGAAATATGACGAAAGTTCTATCCGCAGCCTAAATTCTCTTGAGCACATCCAGACGCGCCCTGGCATGTACATCGGCCGGCTCGGCAACGGCGAGCATCAGGACGATGGCATCTATATCCTGCTCAAGGAAGTCATTGACAACAGTATTGACGAATTCACCATCGGCGCCGGCCGGCGCATTGAAGTCACCATCCAGGACAACGGCGAAGTCAAAGTCCGGGATTACGGACGCGGCATCCCCCTGGACAGCGTGGTCGACTGCGTGTCAAAAATCAATACTGGCGGCAAGTTTGACACCAGCAAGGACGGCGTGGCCAAGCCATTCGCCTGCTCCATCGGCCTGAACGGCGTCGGTCTCAAGGCTGTCAATGCCCTGTCCGAGACGTTCACCGCTGTTTCGCGCCGCGATGGCCAGAGCATGACTGCGGAATTCGTTGACGGCGTTCTCAAGCGCAAGGCCAAAGGCAAGACCAGCGAACCACACGGAACCGAAATCACCTTCCGGCCGGCTGAGCGTTTCTTCCCCGGCTACCGCTTCGAGCCGAAGCATCTCAAACGGCGGATGCAGCTCTACGCCTGGCTCAACAGCGGCATCTCCATCACCCTGAACGGTGAAAAATTCTATTCCCGACGCGGACTCCTGGACCTCCTGGAGTCCAAGCAGGAATCAGAGCCGCTGTATGAAGCTTTGCACTACCGTTCCCCCAAGCTGGAATTCGCCTTCACCCACATCAACAGCTTCAACGAAAGCTACTATTCCTTCGTCAACGGCCAATACACCAACGACGGCGGCACCCACTTGTCAGCCTTCAAGGAGGGCATCCTCAAAGCCGTCAATGAAATCGCTCCCAAGAGCCTGGACCCTGACGACGTCCGCAACGGCATCGTCGGCATTGTCTCCATCCGTCTCGAAGACCCGATCTTCGAGTCTCAGACGAAAAACAAGCTGGGCAATACAGAAATCCGGACTGACCTGGTCAACGAAGTGCGCCAGGCGGTCGTGGAAATGCTGTTCAAGAACCCCACCATCAAAACCCAGCTGCTGGACAAGGCCGGCCAAAATGAGGCGGTGCGCAAGCAAATCCAGACGGTCAAGCGGGAAGCCAGGGAACAAGCCAAGAAAACCAACTACCGGATTCCTAAGCTGCGCGACTGCCAGTTCCATCTTTGCGACGCGCCGAACCGGCGCAAGCCCGAAGACAAGCACAAATGCTCGCTGTCGACCTTGTTCCTGACCGAAGGCGACTCCGCCGCCGCTAATATGGTCAGCTCCCGCAATCCAGAGTACCAGGCCGTCTTCCCCCTGCGTGGAAAACCCCTTAACTGCTATGGGAAAAAACGGGAAACCATTTACAAGAACGAAGAATTCTATTATATCATGCAGGCGCTCGGCATTGAGTCCAGCCTGGATGACCTCCGCTATGGCAAAGTCGTCATCGCCTCTGACGCCGATGTCGACGGCTTCCATATCCGCAACCTGCTGATCACCTTCTTCCTGACCTTTTTCCAGCCGCTCGTCGCATCCGATCACCTGTTCATCCTGGAAACGCCCCTGTATCGGGTGCGCAACAAGAAAAAAACACTCTACTGCTATAACGACACTGAGCGTGACGAGGCCATCGATATCATCGGCAAAGGCTATGAAATGACCCGCTTCAAAGGACTGGGTGAATTGTCGCCAAATGAATTCGAACAATTCATCGGCGAAGATATCCGCCTAATCCCAGTAAGCGTGGACAATAACCGGGAAGTCGACGGCATGCTGCAATTCTATATGGGGGAAAATACGCCAACACGACGCGACTATATCATGGAAAACCTCATTTGACGCAGCCGTACGTAGTTCAAGCTTCAGCTTGCAGTACGTAGTTCAAGCTTTAGCTTGCTGTACGTAGTTCAAGCTTTAGCTTGCAGTACGTCATACAAGCTTTAGCTTGCTGTACGTAGTTCAAGCTTTAGCTTGCTGTACGTAGTTCAAGCTTTAGCTTGCAGTACGTCATACAGGCTTCAACCTGGAGATTCTAAACCCTCCTTAATCTCCCTTTTCAAATACACTCTAACTCCGCCGCTGGACGCAAAACCGCCAGCAATTCGGAGCTGATCATAGACTCAGGAGAACTGACTTGCCAACCGACCACGATCCCATCAACCCCACCGGGGATAACGACGATGACGTCAAACCGACCGAAGGCGACATCACCGAAGACGACAATGACAAGACCGACAGCGACCTGAACGAAGACCGCAACGACGCAGATAACGAAAACAGCGACAACGGCGAAAACGACGACGCTGACGGGGACGATGACGACGACGATGACGACGACCTCGATGACAGCGAGGATGACGAGGATTACGACTCCCTGCGCACGATGCTGTCGCGCAATTTCATTGAATATGCCTCGTATGTCGTCAAGGATCGCGCCATTCCCGACGTTGACGACGGCTTCAAGCCGGTTCAGCGTCGGATCATGCACTGCATGCATCTGGTTGATGACGGCCGTTTCAACAAGGTCGCCGGCATTGTCGGCGACACCATGCACTTCCATCCGCACGGCGACCGTTCAATCGGCGACGCGCTGGTCGTGCTTGCCAACAAGCAGTACTTCATTGAAAGCCAAGGCAACTTCGGCAATATCTTTACCGGCGACCCGGCGGCAGCGGCGCGCTACATCGAGGCCCGCCTGACCCCGCTGGCGCGGGAAGTGCTGTTCAATCCCGAAATCACCGAGTATGTCGATTCCTACGACGGGCGCAACCAGGAGCCGGTTCGCCTGCCCTGCAAAGTCCCAGCCCTGCTGATGCTAGGCGCCGATGGCATTGCTGTCGGCATGATGACGCGCATTTTCCCGCATAACTTCCAGGAGTTGCTGGAAGCCCAAATCGCCATCCTGGAAGACCGGCCATTCCAGCTTTACCCGGACTTCCCGCAGGGCGGCATCATGGACGTGAGCGAATATGAGGACGGCGCAGGACGCATCCGCCTCCGAGCCCGCATCGAGGCTGACGGGGACAAGAAAATCATCATTCGCGAAATCCCGGCCACGACTACGACCGAAGCGCTGATTGCATCCATTGAGACAGCTGCTAAGCGCGGTAAGCTGAAAATCGCCTCGATCACGGACTATACAGCCAAAGATGTCGCCATTGAAATCGCATTGCAGCGCAACATCTACGCCGAGGAGACGATCCAGGAACTGTACGCCTACACCGACTGCGAAGTGCAGGTCAACTCCAACTTGTGCGTCATCTGCGAAAATGTGCCGACCCTCATGACCGTCAGCGAGGTGCTCCGCCGCAATACGGAAAAACTGCTGTCCTACCATCGCCAGGAACTGGCTATCGCCCTGCACAAACTGGAAGAAAAACACCAGGAAAAAACCCTCGCGCAAATCTTCATCGAAAACCGCATCTACAAACGCATCGAGCAATGCGAAACCCTGGAAAAAATCAAATCGGAAATCTACAAAGGGCTAGCGAAATTCCGCGATCAACTGCGCCGCGATGTCACGGATGACGACATTGAAAAGCTGATGCAGATTCCGATCCGGCGCATTTCCTTGTTTGACATCCGGAAAAACGAAGAAGAGCTGGCTGCCATCGCCAAGGACATTGAGCAGACCATCTACCAGCAAGGCCATATCGTCGAATTCACCATTGACTATATCAAACGGCTGCTGGAAAAATACGGCCCAGCCTTCCCGCGGAAAACGGAAATCGCCAGTTTTGCGACGATTGACGTACGCGAAGTCGCACGGCGTGACGTGAAGGTCTACCACGACCGGGTCAATTATTATCTCGGCACCAATGTCAAGCCCAGCAGCAAGGACGCCGCCCCAATCGTCTGCACCGAATACGACCGTCTGGTTCTTTTACGCAATGACGGCGCCTGCCGAGTGATCAGCGTGCCCGAAAAAGAATACATCGGCCCGACTAAATATGTGCTGCTGTCCGACAGGGAGCAGGTCTACTCTATCCTGTACCGTGACCGCCTGGAAGGAACCTGGTTTGCCAAACGCTTCCAGATCAGCCAATATATGTTAGGCAGGGAATATCAAATCCTGCCGAAAAACTGCCTTATCGAAAAACTCTACACCAACTCCGGCGTCGTCCTCAGCCTGGAGCTGGCGACCAATCACCGTCGCTCGTACCACTCTGTCCCCGTCGATTTCGATAACATACGGCTGCGCTCCAGAGACGCCCGCGGCTTCAAGCTGACTCATTATCCGGTGACGGAAATAAAAGTCATCAAACGAGGAACAGCAACGCCGACAGATGAGCAAAAAACCAATCCGGAAAGCGATGATGAAAAAGGCGGCGACGAGGCGGACAAAGGCCAAAACGAAAGCCCGCCCAAAAACCCGCCGACAGCGACAGCGACAGATGAGGTTAAGACGCCAGCGACAGACGAGGAAAAGACGACAAGCAGCGCGGCAAAGCCAGCGACAACGGAAGCCCCAAAGGACACCAAGGACGCTAAGGATAGCGCCAAGGACGCTAAGGATAGCGCCAAAGACGCTAAAGCCTCTAAAGACGGCAAGGATGCCAAGGATGGCAAAGATGCTGACACGGCGGATAAGTCCAGACCAAAGTCAAGTCTGAAGCTGCTCATTGATGAAAGCACTCCGTTCTTCCTGGAAGACGAATAAGTGGACAGTTGCACAAAAGATTCATCCGCAGATGACGCAGATGAACGCAGATTTTTCAAGGCGCGCTGTACGGCAGGCTGAAGCCTGCGGGACATACAGCAAACTAAAGTTTGAACTACGTGCTCCTGCAAGCGAGGTACGTACGGCA
>JAAZKI010000322.1 GCA_012799905.1 Lentisphaerota bacterium
AATCCGGAGTTCCCCGGCAACAAGGTGGTGCCTTTCTACAAGCAAATCCTTGAGCACACCGGTTACTTCGCCGTCTGCGGCGCCAAGGGATGCATCCGCGCCTGCATGGAATTCCAGGAAAAAAGTAAAAACATCACCCAGCACACTTTCAACACCCCGGTCTTCCCTGGACCGAAGTGGGAGCTCCAGCCCCCGGAAAAAGATGAAACCGGCGGCATCGTAGAAAAGAAAATGCTGCAAGACAAATTCCAAAAGCCTGACCTCAATGCCGGCGGCTGGAAGTAATCGAACCTAACCATCTCCAAGCCAACAATAAACAGGACCGCGCCGCACCTCACCAGTCAGCGCGGCCCTGATGCGTTTATGCTGAGACCCGGGGCTGGTGCCACTATCAACCAACTTCTTGTTTTTTGGGAAAGATTTTCTGCAAAACGGCGTTTATGTGTCACCCCTGGCGGGGCTCAAAATTATAATCCGTCCACCCAGGGCTGCGCTCGCCCTTGGCGGGCTTCGCTTACCCTGGGCTTTTATGTTGTAGCCCTTCGGGCCACCAGTACGACATACGTCAACGTGGATTCTGCACTTCAAGCGCTCAATGCAAAACTTCGCACATTAACCAAAATTTCCGTATATTCCGCATGTTCAGTGGTTACAAAAAACAACCCTACAAAAAATCAGTGTTCATCTGTGTCCATCCGTGGTTAAAAAATAGGCTGTGGACGGCAGGCCACCCTAAGGGCGCTGTGACCATTGTCCACTAAGGCGCCTTACCCGGGGTGCCTAGCTCCGCTGCTTGCCGGAACAACGAATATCAAAGACTGACTGAACATTTGCTTAGAAAGGAAAAATCGCCATTTGAGTTGACATCTTTAGAACTCAGCGTAAATTCAGCCGTTGACAACCGTTGGCTAGTCGTGCCATGATTTTTTTAGCAATGTCATAACGCACTACAAGCCAGTAGGTTGTCAGTTATTTTCAGCCTTTTTCTGCGGTGCTCTTTTTGTGTGGTCTGCTGGAACCGAATAGGACAAACATTTGGAAAAACACTGTCATATTATTTGCATAAAGTTTTTACTTTGAAAGAGAAAATACTTAAAAGGGCCAAACATCATGAAAAAATCGATTATTATCCTGATCGTGATTGTCGCTGCCGTGGGCATCGGTGGATATGCCTATCGGAATTATCGTCGCAGTCAGGAGATGCTTAATCCGAAATTTTACAGTGGAAACGGCAGACTTGAAGCGACTGAGACTTATGTTTCTTCCAAACTGGCTGGTAGGATTGAAAAAATTTTCGTCAAGGAAGGCGATTTGGTGAAGAAGGGCGACAAGCTCGTTCAGATGCAGACCAGCACGCTGGAAGCGCAGAAGGCTGCCACGCTTGCCAAAATCAAGGTGCAGGAAGGCGAGCTTGCCATGGCTCAAGCAACGGTAAGACATCGAGAGAGCGCTTTCACTGGGGCTGAAAAGGAGTTCAAGCGCCAGAGTTCTCTCATCAGCAGCAAAGCGGTCAGCCAGCGTGAGTATGATACGGCCGAAACACGCTACCATAACGCGAAAGCAGACCTGGAGTACGCGAAAGCCAGTGTCATTGCAGCGGAGGGACGCGTCGCGCAACAGCAGGCGGAACTCCAGCACATTGAAGCTGACCTTGCCGACAGTGTGCTGGTCGCCGCTTATGACGGCCGCATCCAGTATCTGCTTGCCCATGAGGGGGAAGTGCTTTCAGCCGGAGGCCGGGTGATGAACCTGGTCAACCTCACCGATACCTATATGACATTCTTTCTGCCCACAAGCATCGCCGGGAGAGTCCAGATGGGCGCCGAGGTGAAGCTGGTTTTCGACGCTGCGCCGAACCATGCGTTCAACGCCCAGGTCACCTACATTGATCCCATAGCGCAGTTCACGCCAAAAAGCGTGGAGACCCAAGTAGAGCGGGAAAAACTCATGTTCCGCATCAAGGCCAATCTCAATGCGGAAAAGCTGCGGCAATATATTTCCAATGTTAAAACCGGCTTGCCGGGAGTCGCCTGGGTGAAACTCGATCCCGAGGCCGACTGGGAAAGCTCTCCGGTCAAGGGGTCAAGTCCGACGAAGTGATTTCCGGAACCGCATCGCGTTTGCTTGGGACTCATTTGGAGATGAAAAATGCCGCAAACAGCAATGGCTGAGCGCCGGGATGCGCCGGTGGTTGAATTCCATGAACTCTCGCTCTCCTACGGCAAAACCGTCGGCATTGACCGCTTGACGCTGGCTCTTCCGTCGCGCCAGCTCATCGGGTTGATCGGCCCGGACGGTGTCGGCAAGTCAACGCTGCTTTCGCTGATTACCGGCGCCCATGCCATGCAGAAAGGGACTCTTCGCGTGCTGGGCGGCGATATGCGGGATGCCGAACACCGCAACCGGGTCTGCCCGAAAATCGCCTATATGCCGCAGGGACTGGGGAAAAATCTCTATTTCACCCTTACGGTGGAGGAGAATCTTCAATTTTTCGCTCGTCTATTCGGTCAGGACGCTGAGGAACGCCGGCAGCGGATTGACCGTTTGACCAAAAGTACTGGGCTTCACCGCTTTCTCGACCGTCCGGCAGGCAAACTTTCCGGCGGCATGAAGCAGAAACTCGGACTGTGTTGTTCGCTCATTCACGACCCTGACCTGCTGGTGCTGGATGAGCCGACCACCGGCGTTGACCCCCTCGCCCGGCGCCAGTTCTGGGACCTCATCGACAACATCAAGGAAGAACAACCGGGATTGAGCGTAATTGTCGCCACCGCCTACATGGATGAGGCGCAGCGCTTCGACTGGCTGATCGCCATGGACGCTGGGCGCATCCTCGACACCGGCACGCCGGAGGAGCTGCTGGAAAAAACCTCGTCCCCGAACCTGGATGAGGCTTTTATCCAGCTGCTGCCGGAAGAAAAACGCTCCGGCCATCACGAACTGGTTGTTCCCCCACTCGAAACGGATGGCGAAATTTCAATTGAGGCGGAGGGTCTGACCAAGCGTTTCGGCGACTTCACTGCGGTTGATCACGTGAGCTTCAAAATCCAGCGCGGTGAGATATTCGGCTTCCTCGGCTCCAACGGCTGCGGCAAGACCACCACGATGCGGATGCTGACCGGCTTGCTGCCCGCGACCGAAGGAGTGGCAAAACTCTTCGGCAAACCGATTGACAGCGAATCGCTTGAGACGCGGAAAAATCTCGGTTACATGACCCAGTTGTTTTCGCTCTACAACGAACTTACGGTACGCCAAAACCTGGAGTTGTACGCCAAACTCTACGACATTGCTCCGGCGGAGATTCCCGTCCGGGTGGAAGCGATGCTGGAACGGTTCGGTTTGACCGACGTGGCGAGCCGGCTGCCCTCCCAACTGCCGCTGGGCATCAAGCAGCGCATGTCGCTGGCAGCGGCGGTCATCCACAGACCGAAAATCCTAATCCTGGACGAACCGACCAGCGGGGTCGATCCGGTGGCGCGGGACAGTTTCTGGGAACTCATCATTGAAATCTCCCGCCGCGACCAGGTCACGGTGTTCATCACGACGCATTTCATGAATGAAGCCGCGCGCTGCGACCGTATTTCGTTGATGCACGCAGGCCGTTCGCTTGCTTGCGACACTCCGGAGGCTCTGACTGCCGCCCGCTCCGCAGCGACGCTGGAAGACGCGTTCATCGGTTATCTGGAAGAGGCTGACAGCGGCGCAGCGGATGCAGCAGAAGCGGCAGCCGCAAGCGGGGCAGTTGTCAGTGCTAGCGACGGCGCGGAAAAGAAAAAGAGTTATTTCCGGGAACATATTTTTGATTTCGGTCGATTCTACACCTGTTTCTGGCGGGAACTGCTGGAGTTGCGGCGGGATCGCATTCGTACGACTTTGGCTCTTTTCGGCGCGATGATCCTGATGGTGGTGATCGGATACGGAATCACCATGGATGTGGAAAACCTTGATATGGCGGTTCTGGATTGGGATCAGAGCGAATTGAGTCAGGATTACCTGCTCGGTCTCTACGGGTCGCCGCGATATTTCCGCGTTCACGAACCGGTGACAGGCCACTCCGAATTGGATACACGGATGAAAAGGGGAGAACTGCAGATGGTGGTGGAAATTCCCCCTGCATTCGGCCGCGACGTTCAACGGGGGAAAAATCCGAACGTCGGCTACTGGGTTGACGGAAGTGGAACGATCGCCGAAACCATTGGCGGCTATGCCCAGGGAGTACATTCGCTCTGGCAACGGCGATACGCGGAGCGACAGCAGCCCGGCAGCACAGTGGACGTATCTGTGCAAAACCGTTACTTATACAACCCGGACGTTCTGAGTCTGCCGGCCATGGTGCCGGCGGTGATTCCCCTGCTGCTGATGATGATCCCGGCCGTGCTGGCGGCGCTCTCGGTGGTTCGGGAGAAGGAACTCGGCTCAATCATCAATTTGTATGTCACCCCGGTGCGTCGTTCAGAGTTCCTGCTCGGCAAGCAGATGCCATACGTGCTGTTCTCTTTTGCCAGCGCGGTGCTGCTGGTGCTGATGGCGGTCTTTTTGTTTGACGTGCCGCTCAAGGGGAGCATTCCGCTGCTGATGGGGTCGCTGTTCATTTACTGCATTCTGTCAACCGGCCTGGGGATGCTCTGTTCGTCAGTGACCAGAAGCCAGATTGCAGTGATTTTTCTGACCTTGATCGCAACGATGATGCCAGCCGCACAACTTTGTGGATTGACTGACCCGGTGCCGAATGACGGCAGTCTCAGCAGTATTGTCGGCAACATTTATCCGACGACCCATATGCTGCTTATCAGCCGAGGCGTATTCAACAAGGGCTTGCATTTCGCGGACATGACGACTCCGATTCTGATTCTGACAGCGGAGATTGCAGTCATCTGCGGGCTGGGAATCCTTTCGCAAAGAAAACAGGAGCGTTGAGCCATGATAGAGTCGTTCCGACATATCTTCAGCCTCGGCTGCAAGGAGATCATCGGCCTGTTCCGAGACCCGCTGATGGTCGTTTTAATCATCTACTCGTTCAGCTTTAATATTTACATGGGGGCAAAATCTGCTCCAGAGGCAATCTCCAATGCCGCCATTGCCGTCGTGGACGAGGACGGCTCGGCCTTGAGCAAACGCATCAGCGACGCCTTTATCCCGCCGCTGTTTCTCAAGCCCGACAGGATTTCCCGCGCGGATATCGACCGGGTGATGGACGAGGGGCGATACACGTTTGTCGTGGTATTCCCTCCATCCTTTCAGGAGAAAGTTATGGCCAACGACACCCCGGAAGTGCAAGTCAACGTGGATGCGACCCGCATGTCCCAGGCTTTCACGGGGAACGGCTACATTCAGCAAATCATCAACCGGGAAGTGAAGAGCTTTCTCGGGGGAAAGAGTCAGAACAGACCTATTTACAGTGCGGGCATGATCATCCGCAACCGGTTCAACCCGAACCTGACCAAGAGTTGGGCGCGGGCGGTAAGTGGACTGATCAACAACATCACCATGATCGCCCTCATTCTGACCGGCGCCGCGCTGATCCGGGAGCGCGAGCGCGGCACGCTGGAACATCTGCTGGTGACGCCGGTCAAGCCGGTGGAAATCATGATATCCAAGGTCTGGTCAATGTCACTGCTGGTGCTGGTGGTGACCGGATTTTCTCTGATTATGGTCGTCCATCAGCTTCTGAACGTTCCGATTGCGGGTTCCTTCTGGCTGTTCATGTTCGGAGTGCTGATCAATCTTTTTACGGTGACTTCGCTGGGGATTTTTCTGGCCTGCTTTGCCCGAGACATGCCGCAGTTGGGAATTCTGCTGATCTTGGTGCTCATGCCGATGCAGATTCTCTCGGGTGGATCGACTTCGCAGGCGAACATGCCGGAGATCATTCAATTCGTCATGCGGTTTGCCCCCACCACATATTTTGTGGAATTCAGCAAGGCGATCCTCTTCCGAGGAGCAGATTTCAGCCTGGTCTGGAAGACCTTCCTGCAAATGCTCATCCTGGGAGGCGTCTATTTCTTCATCGCGCTGCAGAGGTTCCGCAAATCAGTCGCCAGCTAAACGCTGCCGCGAAGTCAAATTGAGGCGCTGCAGTTAGCGCTGAAAACATGCTGCCGGATGACCGCTATCAATCAGTAACCACCTATGACTCTTTTTGCGCAAAACGCAAACCTGATTTGAAATTTGCACAAAAGAAGCTATGATATGGTATAGTAAACCTTGGAGACTGGTCATGATCGAAAGAAAAATAACGCCTCACTTGCTGGAGATGGCGCGCTATTTTCCGGTTGTGACCATTATGGGTCCCAGGCAGTCCGGCAAGACGACCTTGACCAGAGAAGTATTTGCCAATCACGTGTATGTGAATTTGGAGGACAAGACATCACGTGAGATTGCCATGAGTGACCCCAAAGCCTTTTTTGAGCTGTACAAGCCTCCGGTTATTATCGACGAGGTTCAACGAGTTCCGGAATTGCTGAGTACCATTCAAGTCCTTGCCGATAAAACCCGCGAAAGAGGATGCTTCATTTTGACCGGTTCCCACCAGCCAAAATTGCATGCGCAGATTTCACAATCTCTGGCCGGTCGCACCGGAATTTTACATTTGCTTCCACTCTCGATCGAGGAACTCTCCAATGCAGGCATTTCCCTATCGCGGGACGAATATCTTTTCAATGGCTTCATGCCCCGCCTGTATGATGAAAATATTCCTCCGACGCTGCTTTATCCGGCCTATTATGCGACCTATGTGGAACGTGATGTGCGCCAGCTGATCAACGTTTCGGTTCAACATTCCTTTGAGGTGTTCCTGAAATTGCTGGCTGGGCGCATTGGACAAGTCGTCAATCTCAGCGCTCTTGCCGGAGATATTGGTGTTTCCTCGACGACGTTGAGTTCATGGCTGTCTGTTTTGGAAGCAAGTTATATTGTTTTTCGCTTGCCGTGCTACTTCAACAATTTTGGCAAACGTCTTATCAAGGCGCCTAAAATATTCTTTACTGATGTCGGCCTTGCCTCTTTTCTGCTTGGCATCGAAAGAGTTGAGCAAATTGCCCGCGATCCTCTTCTTGGCGGCTTGTTCGAAAACATGGTTGTTATCGAAGCATTAAAAGCACGTTACAATGCCGGGAAACATCAGCCTGAACTTTATTATTTCCGTGTGCAAGGGCGGCATGAAGTCGATCTAATTCTGAACGATAATCGCCAATTGACTCCGGTTGAAATCAAAGCTGGAATGACATTTGATCCATCGTTTGCCAACGACCTAAGGAAATTTCTTTCCTTTGCCCCAAATTGCGTGAATCCCACGGTTCTCTATGCCGGAGATACGACCGCAACTATCCATGGTGTAAAATTTGACAGCTTCAAAAACACCTGCCAACTCTTTGGCTCGTGATATTCCTTGACGGTTGTGTTTGCCGGACGCCCCTACGCGGAACACCACTTTCAAGGTATGCCTATTCAATGGGCAGCGGCGGTTCCGTAAATCAGTCGCCTGCTAAACTTAAAAAAAACCAGAGATGACCATGAAAAACAAAATTGATGAAGTAGTGACTGCCAGCAATCTTCGCTCAGCGGCAGGGAGCCGTTCCTATTCGCGCGGCGAAGATTATTTCCAAAATGGCGCGGTGCGTCATCTCTACTGCGACGGCGAACAGCTGACGGCGGACGTGCACGGGACAAAGGTCTACCAGGCGCGCATCACCAATGTCGGCGGACTCCTTGACGGCGAATGCACCTGCCCGGTCGGGCGTGACGGCGGTTTCTGCAAGCACCTGGTCGCGCTGGGAATGGCCTATCTGGACGGACAGAAAGACACACCGGCGGAGAAAAACAAATCAACCTTCTCCTGGAAAACATTCCTGAAGAAATGCAACCAGGACACACTCATCCGGATCATTCTGGAGATGTCGCCAAACAATACCCGGGTCGTTGAACGCTATCGGATGGCAAACCTGCCGCCCAGCGACAACGCCAAGCTGCGCGAACTCAAAAGCAAGGTGGACGAGCTGTTCAGCCTGGCCGAGGTCATGGAGGAGTATTACAACGATTATTGGGACGATTATGAAGAAGACGACAACTTAGCCGACTTCAATGAGGAAAGCGGGCTTTTGCTGAAAGTGCTGGAGCGACTTGCCGCACAGGAGGAACTAGAACTGCTCTGGGGGATAACCACCTACGCCATCGGAAAGTTTTTAGATTCCTCCAACGCGGAAATGGACTCCGTGCAGGATTTTGTCAAGGGGCTGTCCGAACATTTTCTGGAGGCAGTGCATGAGCTGTCCAAGCCCGTCGACGAAGTACTCGACCTTTTCCTGGGATGGGAAGACAAAGGGCAGAACTTTAGCTACGGCGCCATCTCCGACATACTGAAAGGGCTTCCCGCCGAAATCAGGGATAAATGGGCGGCCGGCGCATTGGAGAAGTGGAGCAAATATCCGCGCTACCAGCTTGGAGACCGCACCTACAATGACAAGCGCGGTTATGTCGAACGGCACTTGCTGGCTTGGGCAGGCGAACACAAAAACGATCGCCTGAAACTGGAAATCATGGAGAAAAAAATGCGTTACGCCAGCGACGTGATTGAGCTGGCCAAGGAATACCGTCGCCAGGGCATGCAGGAGAAAATCATTCCTTTGCTTAAGAAGGCGTACAAGGAGTTTAACAGATACACTGAGATAACTGACTTGTTGACCGAGGAGCTGCAGAAGGCCGGCAACGACGACCAGGCGCTCAAACTGGCCTGGGAGGAATTCACCAAAGACCCTATGCGCGACACGGCGTTGAATCGCTTGCAGGCGGTCTCCAGCAAAATGAAATGCTGGCAGGAATACTACCGGAAAGCACTGGATTTTCTGGAAGAGCAGGACAAAAAGGGAAGCAAGCGCAACTCACCTTCTTTTTACTATCATCCTAACAGGGTGCGTGAGCGCCGCGTGGAGGTACTGTTCAATCATGGGGATCAGCAGGCTGCGTGGGAATTGGCGCAAGACTCAGACCTTTCCGAGGAATGCTGGCTGAAACTGGCTGATTGGCGCGCAAAGGAGGCTCCGCGCGAAGCTGCCGCCGTCATCAAGACACTGCTGGGCAGCGCCTTGTTTCCTACTGGGGAAGATGCCTACCGCCATGTCATTCAGCTGCTCCAGGTCTACCGTAAGTATCTGCAAATGGCCAACCGCGAGGCTGAATTTTCCGCCTACTGCGCCAATATACGCCAAGGATACAAACGGCGCAGGTTGCTGATAGCGCAAATGGATGCCGCGAAGCTGTAGAGCTGCAATAGACAAAACACTTGCGCCGTAGGCACTTAACCATGCTTAACCCCAGGCTTTAGCCTGGGGGAAGACATACCCCAAAAATGTGCCCTGTAGGGGCACTACCGGACGTCTAACCAATTACGGTTCTTTTCGGCCAGGCACCCAAAAAGCTCCTGTCGGCATTGAGAAAATGGTGGGTTGGGGTATCTTATTTAAAATAGCGTACACCCCACCCTGACAGGCCATCCAACTGCCCCACCCTACCGCCTGTCATTCACCCCCCCA
>JAAZKI010000270.1 GCA_012799905.1 Lentisphaerota bacterium
ATGACCGGATATGGCGACCGGCTTTTTCTTTCCTTTGGCTGGGGCGGTGACGATCCGACTACGGTCGTGGAATACGATGTTCGCCAAGGCACGACCAAAGTGATTGCTTCCTCCATAGACCGTTCCATTCCTTGGCCCTTGCAATACGAACTGCGACCGATACCCATCCCGCACCTGCATTGCGACGGGACGAACCGACGCCTGTTCATGCTGCCGACCAAGTTGTCGTCAGCCAATAAAAGACTCAAGGGGGGCGGGCTTCAATTTCTCGCCTACTACTGGGAGACCGGTCAATGGGAAAATGCCTCCAGGCCATTGGCGTTGTATTATGGCTACCCAAAGACCTTCTATGATCAGACCGGGCTCTGGCTGTTGCATGGCACTGGCTTCGGCAAAATCAATGAACAGGAGGGCTACTGGCAGACCGTCTTCCGCTTGCTGGGTACACGGCTCATCCCCGCGCCGCAGCCTAAACCTGGCCAGGAATCCTACTATGACGGCGTGGACGACTCGCATTGCCTCGTGCCCACCGCAGAACACCGTGACTTCAGAACAGGAGACTGGCGCTTCACCCTCTATGCCGACGGACTGCTGTTTTCCGAGAACGTGATCATGCTGGTGCCGGAGCGGAAGTTTATCCGTCTGGACAAGCCCTTTAACGCTTTGGGCTGCCTGGGCGGGCGCTACGTGGTCGGGCATTATGTCGGCAAAGCCGCCTATCGTCGCGAGCTGGTGATCGGCGTCCTGAAAGAACGGCATCTCCTCGCTCAGTGATTCCCCTGACCAATGCGCCGTCAGGTAGGAAGCCTTTCCATCGTCAAACCGGATTCGGCAGCGGCTTTTTGCGAGTTCTGGTCTGTTGCCAGCTATTTTGCCAGCAGTGTTGCTGTCATTGCCAAGTCATCCGGCCGGGTGATTTTTGGATTTGGGGCGAGGTTCTCCACCAGGGCGACCGGATAGCCGGCGATTTCCATGGCTTGGGCGTCGTCCGTCACCTGGCGGTTTTCCTGCTGACAACGCGCGTATGCCGCAGTCAGGAGATTTTTCCTGAACACCTGCGGCGTCTGCGCTGCCCACAGGGTGGCGCGTTCTGGCGTTGACAGAATCATGCCGTTGCTGTCAGCGATTTTGATGGTGTCCGTGACTGGCGCCGCAGCAATGCCAGCGCCGTGTTGGCGAGCCGTGTTGACGCAGCGGCGGAAGAGCTCCTGGCTGACAAGCGGGCGGGCAGCGTCCTGGACAGCGACGATGGAGACTTCGGTCGGCAAGGCCTGCAATCCGCATTGGACAGACTCCTGCCGGCTGCGACCGCCTGGGACGACGGTCACGCTGCTGTCTAGGCATGCGTTTTTCAAGGCGTCCAGGAAGGCGTCGGTCTGGGCTTCCGGAACCACCAGGATGCTGCGCGCCGCTGACAGCAGCGGGGTCAGAGCCTGGAGACAATGGCAGAAGACCGGCAGACCGTCGGAACCCAAGGGCAGAAGGAGTTTGTTGGGGCCGCCAAAACGAGTTGACGAGCCGCCGGCAGCGACAATCAAGCCGACGTCTTTAAACTCGTTTTGCAAGGAAGGATTGAGGGGCATGCTGCTGTCAAGTTAGGATTGGCTAGGCGTATATTCTGACGGCGTTGGCCATCACGGCAGGTTCTGGTTTGGCGTCAAGGCAGGTTCGGGGTGGACAAAGTCTTCGGGCAGCAGAGGCAGGAGATAGCGGAAACCGACATCCGACGGGGTGAGGGGGGTGTCGTCCGAACTGTCCAAGGGGAGATAGCGTTTGGTGGTGGCGCTGCTGGCGCCCTTGATTTGATAGAAGGGAGTTCCATCCGGGAATAGGCTTCCTGTCCATTCTCGGACATTGCCGGCCATGTCGAAGGCTCCGTAGGGTGACTGGTCGTAGGGCACGATTCCGGGCGGTGCCCAGGCGCCGTAGGCTTCGCGGACAGCCGCATTTTCAAACGTGTAGGCATAGGCTGGGCGGAAGGTGTTTCCCCATGGGTAGTCACGTCCATCAGCGCCTCGGGCTGCTTTTTCCCATTCAGCTGCGGTTGGCAGACGGCATGGACGGTTGAGCATGCCGGCTTTCCATTCGCAGAAGGCCATGGCTGCTTGCAGGCTGATGCCGATGACTGGCCGGTCTGAGGAAAAGCCTGGGTTGAGCTTTCCTTCCGGAGACCAAGCGTTGACTGCCAGGTAATTGTCGGCATTGAAATGGATGCGGCTCATATAGTCATTTTTTTCCTGCGGGTCAGTCAAGGTGTTCCAGAATTCAAGGTATTCGCCGAAGGTGACTTCATATTTGCCGATGAAGAAGCCTTGGATGTATTCCTTGCGTTTGGGGTTAAGCGAGGATACGCTGCCGCCGATTTGGGCCATGCCATCTGGAACGTAGACAGTGTTTTCCGGGATGGCCTTGGGGATGGCGACGATGATATCTCGGGTTTCGCCGTGTTCCAGGAAGAAGGGGTAGAGCACAGGGGGAACCCCAGGCAGCGTTGCGGTGAGCAGGTAGTTGCCCTTGGGGATGACTTGCGGCGGGATAGGCGGCGTGCTGCTCTCCATCGGCATGCTGTCTAACGGCTCGATCCGGTCAGTGTCTGGATTGCCGCGGAAGGGCCGTAGCTCCAGCGTAGCCGCGACCGGCGTGGTGGTCATCGTCACGATGCAGTCGCCGCGTCGGGCGATCTCCACGCCGCGAATGATGTTGAGCATAGCCGGACTGCATTTTTCCAAGTTAGTGCCAAAGGTGTTGCGCATCTGCCGGAGCCATTTTTCAACTTCCGCCAAACGGTGATGCCGAAGCGCGAAGAGGATGCGTTCACGCATGATGCGTTCACGCCAGAAGAGGACTTCCGGACGCCATTGGGAGAGAGTGGAGACGGAACTGAGCTGCAAGTTGGCCGAGTCAAAGAGGTTGTCAATTTCGTTTTGCAAGTCTTCATTAGCGTCAGTGGCGCGCATGACCGTGGCGGCGGAGCGCAAGGCATCCTCGCTTTTTTCTTTTTTCAGGCGTTGCTCCAGCACGGTTTGGAGGTTGACAGCGTTATTGACCTTGGTGGTGACCTCTGCCAAGGTGCTTTTGAACCGTTGCCGTTCGATATAGTAAATGGCTGTCAACAGGAGCGCTGAGGCCAGCACAGCGCTGAACAGCATAGTAGTTCTCAGGGGGTTGCGCTGACAGAGTTTTTTCAGACGGACCCAAGGTGATGCCGTATACGCAGTGACTGGGCGGCCTTCTTGGTGTGCATAGATATCGTGGATGAGATCGGCGACCGTCTGATAGCGATCCTCTTTGCGGCGGGCCATGGCCTTGAGGCAGATGGCTTCCAATTCCGGCGGCGTGCTGCGGCCGATATACGTGTGGCGCGGACGGCTGAATTCGCTGTTGGTGACTGCGTTGATGATGTCGTCTTCGGCAGTGAGGTCAGAGAAAGGATTGACGTAGGTGAGCAGCTTGTAGAGGATGACGCCGAGCGAATAGATGTCGGTCCGGGCGTCCAGCTCTGAGATTTGCCCGCCTGCTTGTTCTGGCGACATGTACCTTGGGGTGCCGGTGAGCTGGCCGTCCAACGTTGGGTTGGTGGTGGTCAGTCTGATTTGGCCCAGGAATGACGCGCTTGTCTGCTGTGCAGGGCGTTTGGCTTTGGATGCGTAGTGCTTGGCCGGCGTCGGAGCATGGACTTTGCGAACCAGGCCCCAGTCGATGATAGTCACTTCACCGTAGCTGCCGACTCGGATATTCTCCGGTTTGAGGTCGCGGTGCATAATGTCCTTGCTGTGGGCATAGGCGATTCCCTGGCAGATTTTGATGAAGATAGCCATCAGTTTGGCGTGGGTGTATTCCTTGGTGTAGGCCGGGTTGCGTTGGGCGAGCTCAATGATGATGCGCCGCAGGGAGTCGCCGCGGAGCAACTTCATGGTGAAATAGAATCCCATCGTCGGACTGACGCCGAGGGCGTGAATCGGGACGATGTTCGGGTGTTCAAGCTGCGCCGCGGCTTGGGCTTCCAAGGTCAGACGCTCAATCTGATCCGGCGAAAAGCGCAATTCCGGAAGCAGTGTTTTGACGGCGATGGTTCGGCCGAGGATGTCGTCTTCCGCAATGCAGACGACGCCGGTGCCGCCGATGCCGAGCTGTTCCTTGTTGCTCAACTCCGGTTCTTTGATCTCCAGCTTGAGGTCAAGCTGCTCAATGATATCTTCAAAGAAAGGAGTTGGGTTAGCCGGCTGAAAGGGCGCGGCAGCGTCTGGCGGCAGGGAGTCGCGGTCATCGCCGTCAGCGGCAGCGGGGGATGGCGGCGCTGCTTCGGGTTCGACGGCGCTAGCCGGCGCGGGGGGCGGATTGACATGGTCTTCGTCAGAAGTCATGATTTTGAACGACTGATTTTAGCGATGGCTTTGCCAAGAGTCCAGCGGATCATTTGTTTGGGTTCTTCCAGGCGGAGGACGAAGCCGGCGGCCAGGAAGGTGACGCCGCCGGCGACAGCGGCGACAGCAAGGCGGATAATAATGCGCATTCGGCTGATTTCGCCGGTTTTCGTCGGGTCAGCAATGGCGGCGCTGATGCCATCCGGCAGCACGGCGTCCACGCCAGTGGAGACGCCCCAGGTGACCAGGCCGACGGCGATGGCCAGCAGCGCCAGCTTGAGAAGAAAGACCAGGGTCGGAATAGCCGGGAACATCGGCGTGGTGCGGCGCAGCCAAAGCGCCAAGGCAATGCTTTTCAGGTAGCGTGAGAAGACGAATCCAAGGGCGACGACGACAAGGGCATTTTGCGCCTCAACACCGATGATGACAATAAAGAGGTAGCTGATCAAGACGCTGCACATGGAGGAGAGGATGCCGATAACCGTGACGGCGACTGTCTTCTGATCAGCGAAGGAGCCTTGCATAAGGACGCACTCAACTGCGGCGGCAGGCAGGACGAGGCAGTAGCAGGCAGTGGATATGCCGGCCCAGGAAGCCAATTCAATGCCGGTCTTGCCGCCCAGGAAGATGAGGACGGAAATGGGCATGCCGAGAATGGCCAGGGCAACGGCGCCGGGCACAAACACGGCCAGCAGAAGTCGGCAGGAGGTGCTGAGTATTTCGCCGAGTTTCTGCCGGTCATCTTTGCTGACCAGCTCGCACAGGAACGGGAAAAGGGCGATCTGCAATGCGTAGGGGACGAGCCATTGGATGGTTGAGGACAATTTGCGGCCCAGGTCATTGGCCATAAGGACGCCTGGCTGGTCAATGTGGGTGAGAATATAGATGTTGTTGAAGTTGTCACGCACCTTGGCAAAAATGATTCCGGCGAACAGGGGCAGCATGAGGACGAGCATGGTCTGGAAGGCCGGATTGCGCCAGTTGAAGGATGGTCGCAGCATCCGGAGTTTTTCGCGCAGGCCGAGCAGGTGAGTGAAGACTTTGGCGGCGCTGCCAACGAGAATGCCAAAGAAAAGCGCTTCAATGCCAAAGCCAAATACACGCATGCCTACAGCCAGGCCGAGGATAATGCAGATTTTGGTGGAAGCATCGCCAAAAGCCGCTAAAAAGAATTTTTTATAGCCGTTGAGCAGGATGTATGTGGTTGAGCCAATGGAGAGGAAGAACAGGGACGGCGCCAGGACGCGAAGGCTGGTTCGGAGGAGTTGGTACCGTTCCGGGTTTTCGTCTTCCGTCCATTTAGTGAACAACTTGATGTAAAAGTCCGGCCAGATGATAATGGTTGCGATGACTATGAGAAGGCAGAGAGACTGGAAGGTGAAGGTGACATTGGCGTAGTCCCAGGCGGCCTTTTCGCTTTTGTTTTCCTTTTCCTTCATAAAAATGGTCAGGAAGGACGGTCCAATGACTTCTTCGCCGATGAGGAAGAGGCTGTTGATGACTCCGGTGAAGGCGACGACCATAACCGGTTCATAGATGGATGGCTCCAGAAAGTAGGCCGCGAATTTGACCTGGATGAAGCCGGTCAGCTTCAAGAGGATGTGAGCGACTCCGACAACTAGGCTGGCGCCGATGATGCGGTCGGCGAGGCTTTTATGTTTGGTGGTATTCACCGGTGGCGTCCTTGGAAGCGGCGGTGGGCGGCCGAATAGTATGATGAAGAAAATTTGGACATGGGCCCAAGAGAAACAATGTTGCAGAATAGACGAATCAGCCAGAAGGAAAATTGGTTGGTCAGCCCAGGAATGGTTGAAGAGGCGCCAAGAGCGCCGCCTGGCTGGGACTGAATATGGGCCAGGGATGCATGTAGGCTCAAGTTGTCTGGACAGGCGTGGCTGACAGCGAGTTATGGGTTGACCAGTTCAGCTTCATGTCGTTGAATCCAGCAGGTTCGGTTGTCGGTCAAGGCGATTTCGAGCCATTCGCCGCGACTTTCGATAAGAGTGAATTCAGTGCCGGCATGCAGGGGTTCAGTGAAGCTTGGGTCGTATGATTCGCTGTTGCCTTTGTAGGCAGTGACGGATTCTGCGAGGATGACGCCGGGGCGGTGATTCTGCCGGTTCCATTCGTCCACAACCAGGGACGTGGCCAAGGCCAGGGCGAGGAAAGCAAAGGCCGCTGTGCACCAGCGCAGCCAGTGGCGCTGGCGCCGCCAGAGGCAGAGCAGGGCGAACACCCAGGCCGCAGCAAAAGCGGCCAAAAAGCCGTTTTCACGCCAGCTCAGCGGCAAGTCATAATGCCAGAAGAAAAGCGTTTTGAGGACGCGGGTGCGTTCCGGCTCTGGGATATGGTCGCGGCAGCATGAACGGACAAAGGCGAGGTTTCGGATGAGATTGGGGTCGCGGGGGATGAATTGCTGGGCGCGGCGGTAATTGAGGATGGCGCGGCCGATGTCATCGAGTCGGAAATAGATGTTCCCGAGGTTGTAAAAGAGAGCTCCGTTGTGATAGTCGCCTTCGTTGACGAGGCGTTCGTAGCGGGCTGCGGCTTTGCGCCAATCGTCGAGGGCGGCAGCGTCGCCAGCAGCGTATTTATCATTGCCGGCATTGAACAGCTGTTCCGCTTCCTTGCAGAGAGCCGCGGCCTGCATGGCAGTGAGCGTCGATTTGTCCTGCGCGCAAGCGCTCAGCGCAGTCAGAAAAAACATGACTGCGGTCAGGATGGCAGAGTGAAATGAGGTTGAGAACATGGCAGGCAAGGAAGGGCGAGTGAATACCATGACA
>JAAZKI010000576.1 GCA_012799905.1 Lentisphaerota bacterium
TATGTCCCGCAGGCTTTAGCCTGCCAACATGCAACTCAAGCTTCAGCTTGAAGTATGTTCCTCGCTTGCCGCCGTATGTAGTTCAAACTTTAGTTTGCTGTATGTCCCGCAGGCTTTAGCCTGCTTACATATCTCACGTATCTCGCATGTAGTTCAAGCTTCAGCTTGCCGTGTGTACCTCGCTTGCACGAGCATGTAGTTCAAACTTCAGCTTGCCGCACGTATCTCGCTTGCACGAGCATGTAGTTCAAACTTTAGTTTGCTGTATGTCCCGCAGGCTTTAGCCTGCCAACATGCAACTCAAACTTCAGCTTGCCGTATGCTTAGCCCTGGCGCCCCGCAAAGTTGCAACATAGAAGCCCTGCGCCCCCACTGTTGCCATCAGAACAAAGTCAGCTGTTGCGGCCCGCCCTGCCCCGCGACTTTCGGCTGAATAACCTTGATCAAAGACGCAAAGCCCTGCTCTTCCGCCAGGCTGAGCAAACGCGCCCAATCTGGCGGGTTGCGCCGCACTGTGTCCAGGCCGCGCCAATTTTCCGGCAGGGTCGCATCAAGACGAACCAGTTCGCGATTGCGCTTGAGCAGCTCGCGGGCTTCCAGCACTTTTTCGCGGAGACGCTCGTTCGACACCGTAGTCGGGTCAGCGAAAAACGCATCCAGGCCGCCGCTTTCCTGCAACAGCTTGGCTGCGGTCTTCGGGCCAATGCCCTCCACGCCGCGGATATTGTCTGACGTATCGCCGACCAGGGCCAGAAAATCCCCCAGCTGTTCCGGTCTCACGCCGTACTTAGCTGTGACCTCAGCCTGGCCCATGGCGGTCCACTCGTCTTTAGCGCCGGAGCTGAGCAGCACCACTTCCGGGTCAGCAGTCAGCTGGGCGATGTCCTTATCAAAAGTGAGGATTTTGACTGGCAGCTGTTCTCGGCGAGCGGTGATAGCCGCAATCAAATCATCGGCTTCGATGCCTTCCTGCTCCAGGAGCGGCCAGCCGAACGCGCTCATCCAGTCCCGAATCGGGGCAATCTGCGAGCGCAGTTCATCCGGCATAGGCGGACGCTGCGCCTTGTATTCCGGACAAATGGCCACGCGCCGTTCCGACTTGCCCTTGTCAAACAGGATTGCGCCATGACTGCTGGCTAAGGAACGGTCCAGCTGCAGTAACAAGCGGGCGATGCCGTAAAGCGCATTTGTCGGCTCACCGCGCTTGTTGGTTAAGGAGCGGATGGCGTAGAACGACCGGTAGATTTGCGCATAGGCGTCAACCAGGACAATCGCTGGAATCTCATCCGACATGTCATGAACGGCCCAGGCCCAGGCCAGCGTTGATTAAATAGGTATAACTGCGGCGAAGCGCCTCGGTCATGTCAATCGGGGCGCTGTCCAATTCGACGATGATATGCCCGACGCTGTCAGGAACAACTGCGCAAATGCCGGGGATGTCAAGCTGGCCTTCTCCCAGGGGCCGCAAATCGACCTTACGGTCAGCCGGAACCGGCGGGAAGACGCCGTCTTTCATGTGCAGCGACACAATCCGGCCGGCATAGTGGCGCGCCATCGCAACCGCGTCATTGGCGCCAAAGTTGGCTGACCAGAAGGCGTCGAGTTGGAACATAATCTGCGGGCAGCGTTCGATATAGAGATCGTATTTCAACTGGCCATTGAGGATGTCGAATTCCCAATAGTGGTTATGCTGATACAGACCGAGGCCAGCCGAGGCCAGTTTTTGCAGGATGGTGCAGGTCTTGTCAGCCGTCGCCTTGATGGCGTCAATGTCCTTAAAGTCATTGGGGCCATAGCCGCAGCAGAGGCTCTTCAGCCCGAGGGTTCCGGCAAAGTCAACGGCTTCCTGGATGGAATCTCCCTTGAGGGGAGCGCCATGCGCAGAACAAATTTCCAGGTCATATTTTTTGCAGGCGTCGACGAATTCGGTGATAGTCAAGTCGCCAAAGCCGGCCGGCTCAACGGCCAGAAAGCCGATTTCAGCCAAAGTCCGCAAGACGCTGTCCATGCCATCCTTGGCCACTTCAGCCCGCATCGAATACAATTGCACTGCCAACTTACGTTTCATTCTCAATTGCTCCTTAAAATGCATTACCGTCATCAGAGCGCCCCAGCCCAAGCAGGGCTAGACTGGGGCGATTGCTTAATGCTAATCTACTAAAAACCCAATTTCCCCGATGAATCGCGGAAAGAGACAATTATAACCCGTCGACGGCTTGACGTCAATCGAACAACTCGAAAATCGACCGCGTACGCTGGAATTCAGCCACTGGTTGATACTCGGAGTTACGACAAGCGGCATCAGGAAAGGGGCGAGGGCGAGAAACTGTATTTATCCGCAGATGACGCAGATGACGCAGATTTTTTTGGGTGTGTTGTACAGGGAAACCAGTCGAGCAGCGGCAGAAACGCTAAAAGCGAAAAACGCACGGCAGCAGCCGTCCACACCGTCCACCATGTCCACACCGTCCACATCCCTTTGCGCCGTAGGTGCTTAACCATGCTTAAGTTATGCCCCAAAACTAGCGCCTTGCAGAGGCGCCATTACCGCCCATTACCGATTTTTTCAGTCTATCTCTGGGATGACTTTGTCTCCTTGTTCACTATTTTTCGCACTATATTGTTGCAAGTGAGCGTCTTCAATTGCTTCAGAGAAACGTACAGCATTTCCAATTTCTGAAGGCATCCGATGATGTAAAATGGTATGGACTCTAATTACATCTGCTCCCAACATGGTGGAAATAGCCGTAAGAGCGGCAGAACCCAGGTCTCGGTTTTCATGGCCATCCTCAGTTTCAGGATCCATATTGAAACCAGCGTTTTCTAAGATATTGACTATAAATCTTTTTCTGGATACTCCTACAAAGGTGCAGTAACCCATATCTCTTAAAACGTGAAGGTCTTTGATTAACAAAAGATTCTCTCTCTTTGTTAAGCCGAAACCGATACCCGGGTCCAACATGATTCTTTCATCATCTACTCCACCCTCATGAGCTATCTTGATGCAACGTTTCAGGTAGAAGCGCATGGATTCCTGTATCGGCAAAGTGCTCATTCTATTGATTTCTTCCTGGCTGAAAACTCCTTGGCCTCCGAAGCAAGGAAAAATTTTTGATCCCGGATGCTCAGGTCTTGCAATAACGGGATTGAACATCAAGATGGTTCCGGCTTTTGATTTGCCGACAATCTTTGCCATCTCGGGGTCACCAACGAAGCCGGTAATATCATTGATGATATCCGCTCCGACTTCAATAGCCGCTTTAGCCACGGAAGCCTTCCAAGTATCTATCGATAGGGGGACATCGGTGCATTTTTTTAATTCACGGATTACCGGCACGATTCGGTCAATTTCCTCTTGAGCGTCAACCGGTGTACTGCCGGGGCGGGTGGATTCACCTCCAATATCTAGCATTCCAGCCCCTTGCTTTATCAAATCCAGGGCATGAGCCACGGCCTTTTCGCATGAATACCATCGCCCCCCGTCGGAAAAAGAATCTGGAGTAACATTGACAATACCGCAAAGAATAGTTCCATCAGAACTGTTAATAGTCTTGTCGTTGTATTTAAATATTCTGTGCATAGTATTAAATCCTTATTTTAAGGCAATGTGCGAAATCTTGTGATAGAAAAGGAGATTTGGCACAGTGATTGTGCTGTTAGACGTCTGGCAGTGCCCCTACTGGCACCATTTATGGGGTACACCTATCCCCAGGCTAAAGCCTTAGGGTTAAGCACCTAGTAAGACATGTGCCTTCATTTCAACGTCCACTAAAGTCCACTCCCGTCCACGTCCACTGCCACTAACGTCCACTTCTGTCCACAGTCCATCGTCTACTGATGTCCACTAATGTCCACTAAAGCGCCCTACCCGGAGTGCCTTGCGCCGCAGGTTGCCGGAGTTCTGAGTATCAATCGGCGACCAATACTGCAAGCATTCATCACAAAACTTCGTACATTAACAAATATTCCCGGATTTCATGTTTTTCTATTCATTATCGTTTTCCATTAGGCCGCATGCGATTAATTCATTCTTTATATTATATCCTTCATACGAAATCGGTGTTCTTTCCCTTAATAACTCTAATTTTGAAAGTAAATTGGATGGATCACTTTGAAGATTGTCTTCTATCGCTGTGATTATCAAATGTAAATCTTCGCACTTTGTTATATTTTTATCAAAAATATTTGAAACAATTTCGATATCTCTTGAGCGATATGCTAAATAACCTGTGCATAAATTTGAGATAACAAATGCGGCAATAATTATTATCCCTTTCAGCGTTATCTTTTTTGGCATGGGCATCCCCCTACAGTAGCGCTGCGCAATCAATACCGTAGCTCTTCATATATCAATCTTGCTTGTAAACAGCGGCGGACGCAGCCGCAACCTCAGTTGGCTGCCGTTACAGCGTCACATCGACAATAGTCAAACCGCCTGGGGCGACTTTGACGCGGAATGACTTTTCGACGCCGGTCGAATCCTTGGCGGCAAAGCCGGCTGTGTCCTCGGGCGACTTGAGATATTTCACCGGCAGCAGAAGATATTTGCTGACATTGTCAACTTTCCGCAGCGGCGTTGGCGCTGTCACCACGGCAAAGCCGTAACTCAGCAAGTCATAATTGGTGATATACAGGCGATAGCGGCCATCGTCCAGAAGCATTGGCACCATGGGCAGATTGCAAGTAAACACGGCATTGCCGGCCTTTTTCAGCAATTCGGCGCAGGCTTTGCGGAAGCCGATGCTCACCTTGGTGAAAGTCAGCGTTTCCCGCAGCACAGAGGGCACCTCTGGCAGCTGGCTCAGGTCTCCGGTCAAGTCAGGGCTGTCGTCCGCCTCGTCTGCCATGGCCTGGAACGCAGTCTGGTCGGCCTCAGTCAGGCTGGAATTGAAAGCGAACGCGGTCAAAGGCCGGTCAGCATGCGGGTCCGTGAACTGAACCTCTGGCGCAATGCCCCAGGCCGCCAAATCGAATTCTGCTGCGGCTGTGGCCACGACCGGGCCGCGGCGATAGCTGGCCAAGGCCTTCTTCTCGCTATCATCAAGCAAATCAAAGTTGGGCACGAAGAGAGCGCCTTCAGCCGAGGCCAGCTCATCCGTCCGCACAACAGCGCCACAGAGAGCGCCGCGGCGGCCCATTTCATAATATGTCTTGTGCAGGGTCCAGCGGCGGGTTTCGATGTAGACCGGGAGAGTGTTGCGCAAGGCTGCGTCAGACCAGACTAAAGTCGGCGCCAGGCTGCGGCTGATGCCATCGATAAAGCCGATTTCGAAGCGTTCGCGCAGCCATTTCCATTCTTCCTGGCGGATGCCGTCGCCGAGACAGATCATCAATCCGGTCAGGCAGCGTTTCAGTCCTTGCGGGGTTTGGCGGTGGAATCCCAGCAGGGTATAGATATCGCGTTCAAGCCGACAGGGGAAGTGGTGAATCACATCCCATTCCTCGGTCGCGTCGCGCACTCCGAGCAGGCTAAGCGCCTTTCCTTCCGGCACGTAGGCTGCGGTCAGCGGCGCCAAGGCCATATAGCGATGGAAGCGGTCGCCCCAGTCGGCATGTTGCATGTGCAGCCCTGTTGGCACGATGTTCGGCATCAAGTAATCCAGGCCTGCCTCCACCACGCCCTTGAGGTCAAGCCCCTTGCAGTACAAGGTCTCGAACGGGTCGGTGCAGTACATGCCCAGGGCGATCGCCTTGCGGCCGATTTGGTGCAGGCGGCCACCGATCTTGCGCCAGAACTGATTCCAGCGCCAAACGTGGAATTCGATCCATTCCAGGCGGTGTTTTCCCCACAGCCAGTCGCCGCGGAGACAGCGCATTTCGAGCGACTCGTCGTCCATGCCGTCTTCCAATTGCGCTGGGGCGGTGCGGCCGGTGTAGTCCAGGAACTGCTTGAGCATATCAGCTGAGAAGTCGCCATGCGCCAAGTGATAAGCCTGCGGGCAGAAATTGTCCGCCACCTGCAAGCCGGCGAAGCCATAGTCAGTCAGCGTTGCGCAAAGCTGGTCAGCGAAAAAGTCTTCGTAGTAGGTTCCGTCTGCCAGGCGTTTAAGGACGTTCAACGACCAACTCCCAGTGCGGAGGGAGCACATCACTTCCGGATGGTCGCTGAGCCATTCCCGGTGCCAGCGGTTGCCCAGGTATACGCCCATGATGCCCAGGTACGGCTCCACCCCAGCCGCAGCCAGATTTTGCACCAAGGTGCGCAGATCAAAGTTAGTCCAGTCCTGGCGTTCGCGTTCGTCATTGCTCGGACTAGCGTAGTACGAGCAATTGTCTGGCGGCAACGTCTTTTCCTGGGCCATGCCATCATGGTGATGGACAATGTCCGCATGGAACAAAAAAGCGGAGATGCCGCGGGGGGTAAAGCCCATTTGGCGCAGCACCCGCGCCGCGCCGCAATCCGGGTCGGTGCGCTCAAAGCCAATCATCGGCATCCAGACATGAATTTCATCTTGCATGGGATGGAATCCTTTCTTGACATGGGCGTGAAATATCAATCTGCGGCCGGGGCGCTCCGGCTTCCAGCCGCTATCTTTCGTGGTTCAGCAACAGGCTCATATAAGCAGCCAGCCGGCTGATGCCGGGTTGTAGTTCCGGTGCAGGAGCCGACCTGGCCATGGCTCGTGTTTCACCCAGGCTTCTCCCTGGCAAAGGACATTGAGCCGAATCGGACTGTTGCCGCGGCGATAGCCTTCGAACAGCGTCCAGGGCACTTTCACGGTAGTAACGCCGTCTTTCACCTCGGATTTCACCACCGGAGGAACCCGGAAAATGAAATCATAGACGCTGACCGAGCCCTGCTCAGAGACGTTGAAGACCATCGGCGGCCAGAGTCGGCACGGTTCAATCTCAATGGTGACAGCCTTGCCGAGCGTTCCCTCCAGCACGATGTTCAGGTGATCGTCATCGCGGTAGGCTGACCAATGCCCTGCATCGCCGATTTTCTGGCGGTCGGCGCCAGGAGCGCCAACCGCGCACTTTGCCACCTGCCCTTCCGGCTTCTCGCCGGTGTAGGCCGCAATGCGCGGATCATCCAGGCGGAAATTCGGCAGGTCGACATCCAAAAGGTGCTGCAAGCATTCCAGGCGTGCGTCCAACTTGGCCGGGAAGAACAAGTATCCTTCGGCCTCGGAATGATAGCCCAGACGCAGGTCACGCTCGCACAACTTCCGCATAGCAAGGCTGTTGGCCACTTCGTCTTCGACGATTTTGCGCAAGGCGGCGCGATTGTCACGCTTGTCAAAGAACATCTCTTCGCGGGCAGCGTAGAAATGAAGCAGGTTGCACGTACTCTTGATTTGCAGACCGATGGCTTCGGCCAGGTCGATATCAGCGGTGCGGGCGCTGTCGTCGCGATATTTTTCGCGCAGGTTAGCGAACACGGCCAGGCCTTTTTGCCAGGCTTCATTCATAGCGTCGCACAAGGCGATTCCCTCCTGCAGCGTGTGTTGGTAAATCAAACATTCGCCGATGCGGTCTCCGCTGACTTCCGGAAAATGCTTCAATATCCAGCTTGGGGAGATCGGCGCGTCAGCCGGATACAGATGCAGCGGCCAAGCAATCGAATGATGCAGCGGGCCAAACCAGGCAAACGCGATATTGGCCGGGAATTGCTGATATCCCTCGGCAAAGTATTTCCAGGCTTTGACGACATCCGGGGCGTCCTCGCGCCAGTTCGGACGCGCCAGGCTCAGCAAAAATTCGTCCTCCGAGGACGGGAAAGGCAGGAAGGACAATTCGCCAGCCGCCTTGTTCATCAGACCGGGATAATTGCCGAAATACCAGCATTGCATTACCGCAGTGGTTCCCAATTCATGCATGGTCTTGTACTTCTCATACAAATTGCTGGGAACTGGGATGAACGGCACTGATGCATTCTCATGCGAGCAACCGACTTGCAGCTTGGCTGCCGGTCGCGCCGCCCGCCCAGCGACTTTGCGCCAGAGTTCGGACGGCCCGATATAGGCCAGCGAGTAATCAAAGACATTGCGGCCCTTGCCGAGTTGCATGGACACCCCGCCGGACTCGAAATTCAGCATCAGACCGCACTCTTCCGGCCAGTTAGCGGTCGCTTCTTCCAGACGTTTAGCCAGGGCGCCGCCGTCCCGTGTGCCTGGCGCATAGAACCAGGCCAGGTATTCGGCCTCCGGGTTGATGGCGTGCATGGCCCGCGTCATGGTCAGCGCAGTCTCCCGGAAGATTTCGCCGCAGTCGCGCTCATTGCAGCGCGGGCAGGCGCACGTGCCAGTGTGCATCTTCCGGCCGACGCAGGCGCCATTGTCCTCGCCAAAGATGATATTGATGATGCCGCCAAGCTTGGGAACCGCCGTGAACAACTGGGTGACCGACTCGGAAAAATACTTCTGTGCAGTCTCATTAGAAGTGCAGAAGGAGGCCCAGCCGCCTTCCACGACTTTTTGCTCCGCATTGCCGATCAACTCCGGGTGGTCCTTAGCCTCAATCATAGGCACCGAATAGTGCGAGGTGCCGAAGCCCTTTGGCTCGCAAATATAAATGTAGATGCGAATGCCGAAGCGACCGCAGCGCTCCACCACCTGGCGCAGCTTGGCAAACCGCTTCTCGGCCTGGGCGCCCCGTCCCGGAAACACCGAGGAGGGCAAATCCCGGAAATACATGGACAGCCACAGGCCATTGATGTTCGCATGCGCTAGTTTGTTCAGATATTCCTCTGGATAATAGTCGATGTCGTTGAGCAATTCGTCCACGAAAAACGGCGGCCGGTAGGTGGGGCCGAAAAAGCAGCGCGAAATCCGGTGCTTGACGTACGGTTTCCGGCGCCATTCGCCAATCGTGGCCGCAGCGCCATTCACCTCGCACAGCCGGTCTTCAAAGAAATAGACGCCGCGGCGGACGCCGTCAGCGTCGGCTGCGGTGATGACCGTCTCAGCAACGGTGATAGCGATGACATACTCTTCATGCTCCAGGGTGGGGTCCTGGCGGATTGTGATCGGGTATGCATCCGGGCCGCTTTCGGCAATCTCCTTGGCTTTCAGAACTCGCCGCAGCGACCACAGGGCAGTCTCGAAACCCTCGGCGATGTCAGCGGGGAATTCGACCCGGATGTCAACACCGCCGGCCAGAAATTGGTCAGCAGCAGGCGGGCCGTCAGAGAAGCGATACTCCAAGGGGCTTTTGAGGTCATCCAGAAAACGCCATTCACTCATGGGGGGCTGGGGCACGTTTTTCAGTTTTTCGATCAAGTCATTCAGCATGATACAGGGGCCTTTCCTGATGTTACCTAACACATTAACTTATATCAAATCTCGTTTTCCATCACAAAACCTCGCACGTTAACAAATTTTGCAAACGCCTTTCCAAAATCTATCATCCTTATTGAGTTTTCCAATCGCGCCCCAGCAATTTCACCCCAACCGGAGTGCTTTTGCCCGGAATTTACCCGCCAAAAGAGTTTTCGCTTTTCCGGCTTGCACTCCCCGCAAATGCTATTACATTAAGCGAGTTTAATTTCCGTAACTTAACCGCGAAACCACGTGCAATCCCACCTGTCATAGCACCAACCCAAAGACAAAATTTCCGCGTATTCCGTGTATTCCGTGGTTAAAAATAGTTTATGGGCGCCAGCCCAAGTGCATCTATTTACCCCCTATAATTGAGCGCATTGCCATGTCCAGATTCAAAATCGGCGTAATGGTCGACTCCCTCCGCCTGCCTATTCCCGAGGGCGTTCGCAAAGCCCGCGAACTTGGCGCGGACGGCATCCAGGTCTATGTGGTTGACGGCGATATGTCAGCCGAAGCCCTTGACGCCAGCCGCCGCCGCGAGTTCCGCCAACTGGTCAGCGACACTGGCCTGGAAATCTCCGCCCTATGCGGCGACCTGGGCGGCCACGGCTTCCAGATCGAAGCTGAAAACGAAGTCAAGATCAGCCGTTCAAAAGCAATTGTCGACCTGGCTGTCGACTTAGGCACGAACGTAGTGACCACGCACATCGGCGTCGTCCCCCCGGATCGCAACTCGCCGGTCTACCGCAACCAGCTCAAGGTCTGCAAAGAGTTGGGCGAGTATGCCGCCAAGCGCGGCGTGGCCTTTGCCATTGAGACCGGCCCGGAGCCGGCCAAGCTCCTGGCGTCTTTCCTTGACGAAGTGAACTCCCCTGGCGTCGGCGTCAATCTTGACCCTGCGAACTTGGTCATGGTTCTCAACGACGACCCAGGGCAAGCTGTCTACACCCTGAAAAAGTACATCGTCCACACACACGCCAAGGACGGCGTCCAGTACAAGCCCTGCGACCCCGTCCAAGTCTACGCTTCCTTTGCCGAAGGCGGCATAGAAGGCCTCAATATCGGCGAGCTGTTCAATGAACTGCCTCTCGGAGAGGGAAATGTGGATTGGGATCGCTATCTGGCAGCCCTTTCCGAAATAGGTTACCGGGGTTACCTCACCATCGAACGCGAGGTCGGGGCTAATCCTGAGGCGGACATCCGCACTGCTGTCAATTTCCTTAAAGCCAAAATCTGAGCCTGACGGTGGCGCAAGCGCCATCGAATGACGCCAGCAGGCTCAACCAGGACAACACCGACTGACCGGACGATTGGCCGGCAAGTCCGTGTTGTCTCTTTTTTTTGGCCGCCTCCACACACTTCCCGCTCGCTTTTTCTAACGTTTCTCCGGCAACGATTCCATAACTGCATCGCTCTCTGCCGCTAAAAGGAACCCACCATGAACTCAAAAACCGACCCGGACAACCCCGCCGCCCCTCCCCAAGCCCGCAGTAAGACCATCGTCGCCACCCTGCTCACATTTCTTCCCCTCCTGGGCATCCTTATTGCTGGAATCGCCTTTGTCTCATGCAGCAAAGACGGCGACAGGCCAGAATTCCGCCTGACCTACAGCATCTTCTTCCCCTCTACTCACGTCCACACCAAACTGGCGGAACAATGGGCCGAGGAGATCACACGCCGGACGCAGGGACGCGTCGTCATCGACATCTATTCCGGCGCCGTCCTCTCCAGCGCCAGTGAGAACTACGACTGCGTCCTGCATGGCGTCTCTGACCTTGGCATGAGCTGCTTCTCCTACTCTCGCGGCTTGTTCCCACTCGTCGAATGCCTGGATCTGCCGCATGGCTATCCAGACGGCAAGACTGCCACCAGCATTGCCAACGACTTCATCAACCACTTCCAGCCTAAGGAGCTTGCCTATACTCACTTCCTCTATGCTCATGCCCACGGCCCTGGTCTCCTTGCCACCCAAGCTCCGGTTCAGGCCTTGGCTGACGTACGCGGCCTGAGCATCCGCGGCACCGGCATCACCGCCATGATCATCAACGCCCTCGGCGCCAACGCGGTCGGCATGAGCCAGCCCGATACTTTTGAAGCGCTTCGCAAAGGCGTTGTCAACGGCACCCTTTGCCCAATGGAAACTCTCAAAGGCTGGAAGCAAGGCGAGGTCATCAATTACGTCACCAAAATCCCTGCCATCGGCTACACCACCACCATGTTCGTCGTCATGAACAAAAAAACCTGGGAAAAACTCCCTGATGACATCAAGAAAATCTTCACCGAGGTCAGCCAGGAATGGATTCCAAAACACGGCCAGGCCTGGGATGACGCTGATGACGAAGGCACGCAGTTCGTCACTGAACTGGGAAAGACCGTGACCGCCATCGCACCGGAAGAAAATCAGAAGGCATCCGAAGCTCTTGAACCTCTCTTTGACCGTTGGGCTCAAGAAGTCAAGCAGAAAAACCTGCCCGGACTGGAAGCGCTCGTCTTTATCAATAACAAGCTCGGGCGATGACTCGTCCCGGGCTAAAGCCCGGGCACTGAACAGAGGTAAAACAACAGCTCCCAAGCAGCTCGCCCCTAACGAATGATGAATGATGAATTATGAATTATGAATTATGAATTATGAATTATGAAATGCGCCTCAGCATTCAACATTCAGCATTCAACATTCAGCATTCAACATTCAGCATTCAGACCCTCGCCCCTCGCCCCTAAAAAAAAGCCCCTCGCCCCTCGCCTTTAACGAATGATGAATGATGAATTATGAATTATGAATTATGAATTATGAAATGCGCCTCAGCATTCAACATTCAGCATTCAGACCCTCGCCCCTCGCCCCTAAAAAAAAAGCCCCTCGCCCCTCGCCCCTAATCATAAGGCTTACCATGTGGAACATTTATCGAAAAATCGTCACCGGTTTAGTTTTATTTCTAACCAGCCTGGCCGGTCTGGCTGTTCTTCTCATCGTCATTGTCACCTGCCTTGACGTCATTCTCCGGCGTTGCGGCTATCCTATTCCCGGCGCCATTGACATTGTCCAACTTGCCGCCTGCGTCGCCGCCATCTGCGCCTTGCCGTACACCACTGCTGTCAAGGGCCACGTCGCTGTCGAGTTCTTCTTTCAGAACCTGCCGAGGACTGCCAAGATCATTGTGGACGGCTTTTCCCGGCTGATCATGATGGTTCTGTTCAGCGCCATGTCTGTGCGCTGCGTCACCTATGGCATCACCCTGATGCACCGCAACAGCGTGTCACTGACCCTCAAAATTCCCTTGTTCTGGGTTCTCTGGGTCATGGCCTTCGCCCTTGCCGTCGTTGTCCTCGTCAAATTCTACAATTTGGCTCATCCAGGGAAGGAGATGATGAAACCATGAATCTCCTCCCTCTCGGCATTCTCGGCTGCATCGCCCTTTTGGCCATGATTATCCTCAGCATGCCGGTCGGCTTCGCCCTCACCCTGGTTGGCGCGGTCGGCTTTGCCATCGCTGTCCACAATCCCGCTGCGGCCTCGCATCTTCTCGTCAGCGTCTTCTACGAGAATTTCACCAAGTACGACTTAAGCATCATTCCTCTTTTCATTCTCATGGGCCAGGTGTCGTACCATTCCGGCATCAGCCGCCGTCTGTTTGACGCAGCCAACTGCTGGCTCGGTCGTCTTCCCGGCGGCCTTGGCCTAGCCACCATTGGCGCGGCCGCCGCTTTTGGCGCAGTCTGCGGCTCCGGGCCGGCCAGCGCCGCCACCATGACCGCCGTCGCCATGCCGGAAATGCGCCGTCATAATTTCAATATCGAATTTGGCGCCGGCATCATCGCTGCGGGGGGCAGCCTCGGCATCATGGTGCCGCCCAGCGTTGTCTTCATCGTCTACGCCATCATGACTGAGCTGTCGCCGGCCACTCTCTTTATCGCCGGCGTCATTCCCAGCCTCATGGTGAACATCCTCTTCGGCCTCTATATCTTCCTTCTCTGCCGCAAACGGCCCGATTTAGCTCCCTTGGGACGTCCCTTCACCTGGCGCGAACGCTTCCGCTCGCTCACCGGCATCACTGAAACCTTAGTCCTCTTCTTAGTCGTCATGGGCGGCATGTTCACCGGCTGGTTCACTCCCACCGAGGCCGCCGCTGTCGGCGCAGGCGGCAGCATCCTCATCGCCATGTTCCAGAAGAAATTGACCATCAAACTGCTCTGGCAATCGCTGATGGAAACCGTCCGCACCTCCTGCATGGTTCTCATCATCGTAGCTGGCGCCTTGGTGTTCGGGCGTTTCCTGGCAGTGACCAACCTGCCGACCTATCTGGCCTCCGGCCTGGCCGACCTGCCCGTGCCCAGCTGGGTGACCATGACCATCATCCTCTTCTTCTACATGGTCTCCGGATGCTTTGTCGACGCCCTCGCCCTTGTCTTGCTGACTATCCCCATCTTCTATCCGATTGTGCTCACTCTCGGCTACGACCCGGTCTGGTTCGGTATCATGGTCGTCATGCTCGTCCAAATGGGCGTCATCACCCCGCCGGTCGGCGTCAACGTCTACGTCGTCAGCGGCATTGAACGCACCATCCCCATGCAGAATATCTTCCGCCATGCCCTGCCCTTTGCCGGCCTGCTCGTCCTCGCCTGCTTCCTCATGATGCTCTTCCCTGACATCGCGCTCGCCCTGCCCCGCGCGCTGGGACGCTGACCAACGCCAATGCGCCGCCCGGCACTTTTTTAGCAGCGCCGCGCTGGAATATCGCCAGCGCGGCGTTAACTTGTCTACATGACCAATATCCAATTTGCCCGATGCGTCTTTATTTAGAGTGCAGCCACTCTCTCAACCAGGAGACAACGCCATGCGGGACATACCTACCCTGACCAAACGCATCCTCTTCTGCACCGACTTCTCGCCCAATGCCAGCCTGGCCTTTGACTACGCTGTTGACGCAGCGGCCCAACGCCCAGGATGCATACTCTACCTTATCCATGTGATCCCAGCGCCAGACGCACAGTTCTGGAAAACCTACATCCGCGAAGAAGGCACTGACCTCAACCAAAAAGCCAAAGACGGCATTGACGCCAAAATCGACACGGAATACCGCCCACGCGTCCCAGAAGGCGTCAATTTCAAAACCGAATTCCGCATCGGCAAAGCATACGTGGAAATCATCGACTTTGCCAAATCTATTGACGCTAACCTCATCGTCTTGGGAAGACAAGGCGGCAGCGCCCTGGAATCGCTCTTTTTTGGCACCGTCGCCGAAAAAGTGGTCAAACGCGCCAAATGCCCTGTCCTAGTCATCCCTTTGCCCTAACCCTATCAATTCTGGAGCCCTTTAACATGACCGAGAACCTCGCCGCCCAATTAAAAGAACTAATCGTCGAAAGACTATTCCTAGATATCAATCCCGAAGACATCGAGGACGAGGTGGAATTATCCGAATACGGCGTCGATTCCTTCCTACTGCTGGAATTGATTGTCGCCATGGAGGAAATGTTCGAAGTAAAATTCGAACCTTCTGACATCACGGCCGAAGTCCTGAAATCCGTCCAGTCCCTAGTCGAACTCATCCGCTCAAAGCAATAGGAATCACTCGCCCCTCGCCCCTAACGAATGCTGAATTATGAATTATGAATTATAAAATGCGCTACAGCATTCAGCATTCAACATTCAACATTCAGCATTCAGCATTCAGCCCCTCGCCCCGCGCCCCTAAAAAGCCTCTCGCCATGTCATCATCCTCCCCGGTTACCTGTCCTGGTTTTTACCGCCATCACTTGCAGGGCATCGCCACTGACGGCGTCGACGTCTTCTGGTGCTTCACCTCGGTCTTAGTAAAGACCACCCTGGATGGCCGCCTGCTCAACAAAATCCCGGTCGCCACTCACCACGGCGATTTATGCTGGCATGACGGCAAAGTCTATGTCGCCGTCAACCTGGGCAAATTCAACCAGGAGCCAGGCCAGGCCCATAACTGGATTTTTGTGTACGACGACACGTCCTTCGACTTCCTCGAAAAATACCACGTGCCCGAAGTCGTCCACGGCGCTGGCGGCATGGAATGGTATGATGGGGTTTTCCAGGTGATTGGCGGACTTCCCGTCGGCTACCAGGAGAACTACGTCTATACTTATTCGCCCACCTTTGTCTTCCAGGAGCGGCACGTCATTCCCAGCGGCTACACCAAACTCGGCATCCAGACCGCCTGCCACGCCCACGACCGCTGGTGGTTCGGATGCTACGGCGACCCGGATGTCACCCTCCAGACTGACAACAACTTCAACCTTCTCGCTATCCACAAAATCAGCACCAGCGTCGGTATCATCTGCTTGCCTGACGGCTCGTTCCGCCTTGGCCGCTCTGCCAAGACCCCCTCTGGCTTCACCGGCGCCATCCAAACGGCCTCACTCAATGACTTCCAATAATCCCTCGCCCCTAACGAATGATGAATGATGAATTATGAATTATGAAATGCGCCTCAGCATTCAACATTCAGCATTCAACATTCAGCCCCTCGCCCCTAATTTTCGCCATCCAAACGGCCTCGCTTAATGACTTCCAATAAAACCACGCCCCCTGCCCGACCTGACGACACCCCCGACACCCCCGAAGCCGCCGCCACGCCGTGTCCCGAACAAGTCCCGCGGCTGCATCGTTTGCGAGTCCTGTTCTGGGTCTTTCTCGGCATTTCCGCCTTTTCCCTTGGCGGCGGACTCGCGATGCTTCCTATCATGTCCCGCGAATTCGTCACCAAGCGCCATTGGTTGACTGACGACGACATGGTCGACTCCATCGCGGTGATGCAGTCCTTGCCTGGGATCATCGCCACCAACATGTCTGTCCTGATTGGCTGGCGCGTTGCCGGCATCCCTGGCGCCCTTGCCGCCACTGCCGGCGTCTTCCTGCCGCCCCTTGTCGTCATCCTGGTTATCGCCACGCTCTTCCGGCAGCTCACTGGCAACCCGGCGGTTGACAACATCTTCCTCGGCGTCCGCGCTGCCATTTGCGCCCTCATCCTCCTCACCGCGATCAAGCTTGGCCGCCAAATTCTCAAAGGCGCCTACGAAATCGTGGTGGCGTTTATATCCTTCGTCATTCTCGCCTTCTTTCCGGTCGATGCCATCTGGGTCATCATCCTGGCTGGCTTGTCCGGCCTGGCCATGACCTTCTTCCCTGCCCTCCGTCTGAAAAAGAATCAAACTGGCGCCAAGACCCCATGAAGCAGCTGCTCAATCTCTATTTTCTGTTCTGCAAAATCAGCCTATTCACCTTTGGCGGCGGCTACGCCATGGTTCCACTATTCCAAAGCGAACTGGTGACCAAGCATCAATTCCTTAGTCAAGATGCCTTTGCCAACATGGTCGCCCTCGCCCAGATGACGCCAGGGCCCATCGGCATGAACTCCGCTACCTATATCGGCTTCGACCAGGCAGGCGTACTCGGCGCCTTCATCGCCACCCTCGGCGTGGTCACACCATCACTCGTCCTCACCATGGCCGCAGCCGCCGGCATCGACCGCTGGAAAAATTCCCCGGCTCTGCGAGCCGCCCTTAGCGGAATCCGCCCAGCTGTACTCGGACTGATCGCAGCCGCCGTCATCTTCTTTGCCGAAGCATCAGTCTTCGAAACACCGCTCTGCTTCCTCTGGCAAACAGGCCAGAACTTCTGCCTATGCTGGCAGGGAATCGTCGTCTTCGCAGCCGTCATCGCAGTAGAATTGACCATCAAACCTAACCTGATAATCACCGTCGGCGGAGCAGGACTCCTGGGATGGCTCCTTGGATTGATATGATACCACCCCAAAAAAACAAGACAATATTTCATCACGCTATTGATTTTTCACCAACGCCCTGTCAATTTTTCACCACAATATCGACTTAAGCGCGGCTGCGACCGGGCTTTCCCAGGCGGCTGGGCGCCATTCTGCACTTGGCACGATTCATGCTTTAATCAGTATTGTGTTCGCGCTTTTGCGATGATTCTTCACCCTCAACCCAGGAGACTACGATGACTAACGCCTGCAATCAGAAACTAGCTCTTTTCGGCGGCCCCAAGGCCATCACCCTGCCTCCGGGCGACATTTTCACCTGGCCGATCATCACCAAAGAAGATGAGGACGCAGTGCTCGATGTGTTGCGCAAGCGCGCTATGAGCGGCACTGAGCTGACCAAGCAATTTGAAGCGGAATTCAAAGCCTGGAACGGCACCAAGTACGCGCTTGGCTATTGCAACGGCACGGCTGCGTTGCACGCCGCCCTGTGGGCCTGCGGCGTCGGCCCCGGCGATGAAATCATCTGCCCGAGCATCACCTACTGGGCCAGCGCCGTCCCGGCTCTGTCCCTCGGCGCAGCCGTCAACTTCGCTGACATCGACCCGGAAACGCTCTGCATCGACCCGAACGACATCGAACACCGCATCTGCAAACGCACCAAGGCGATCATGGTCGTCCACTACGCTGCCTATCCGGCTGACATGGACCCGATCATGGCGATTGCCCGCAAACACAACATCAAAGTGATTGAAGACGTGTCCCACGCCCAAGGCGCACTCTACAAGGGACGCATGTGCGGCGCCATCGGCGATATCGCGGCCATGTCCCTGATGTCCGGCAAAAGCCTGGCCATCGGCGAAGCCGGCATGGTGGTCACCAACGACCGCCTGCTCTATGAACGCTGCGTCGCTTTCGGACACTACGAACGCACCGGCCTGGCCAGCAACTACAACGTGGCTGACAAGCAAATCACCGACCCGTCCCTGACCCCATTCGCCGGCCTGCCTCTCGGCGGCTTCAAGCACCGCATGCACCAGATGTCCTCCGCCTGTGGACGTGTCCAGCTCAAGCACTACCCACAACGCATGGCGGAAATTCAAAAAGCAATGAACTACTTCTGGGACCTGCTCGAAGGCGTTCCTGGAATCGGCTCCCGTCGCCCGGCTAAAGACTCCGGCTCGGACAAGGGCGGCTGGTACGCTGCTAAAGGCCGCTACTACCCGGAACAGCTCGGTGGACTGACCTGCGAGCGCTTCTGCCAGGCTGTCACCGCCGAAGGCTTCTCCACCTCGCCCGGCACCAACAAACCCCTCCATCTCCACAATGTCTTCCACCAGGGCGACTCCCTCAACGCCGGCAAACCGACCATGATCGCCTTCACCGAACGCGACGTCCGCCAGGGGCCGGGCACCCTCCCCGTCTCGGAAAACATCCACCTCTATACCTTCCGACCACCCTGGTTCTTCAAGTACGACGAGAACATCATCCGGGAATACGCCGACGCCTTCCGCAAGGTCGCCCTCCACGCCGACCAGATCCTCGCCGCCGACCAGGCCGCCGGCCAGAAACCGTAACCGCGTCCCGGCATTCCTCCCCCGCCAGCCGGCCCGCCCCCAGCAGCCGCGCGCCAGCCGGCGCCCCGAACGACCAACCCTCCCAGGAGTGCGACACGACCATGAAAACCCTTGCCATCCATGGCGGCACCAAGCTCCGCACCAGGCCCTTCCCCGCCCGCGGACTGCTCGGCGTCGAAGAAAAAAACGCCGTCATGAAACTCTTCGATGACGCCATCGCCTCCGGCAACGCCTTCGGCTACAATGGCGCACCGGAAAAACAGTACGAACAGGACTTCGCCGCCGCCATGGGCGGCGGCTTTGCCGACGCCGTCAACTCCGGCACCAACGCCGTCTTCTGCGCCCTCGGCGCCCTCGAGCTCGACGCCTTCAGCGAAGTCATCGTCCCCCCCATCACCGACCCGGGCGGCGTCATGCCCGTCATCTACGTCGGCTGCGTGCCAGTCGTGGCCGACGCCGATCCGCGCACCTACAACCTCTGCGCCGAAACCATCGCGCCGCTGATCACCGAACGAACCCGCGCCATCGTCGTCGCCCATATCGCCGGCGACGCGGTCGACATGGACCCGATCATGGCCCTGGCCGAAAAACACTCGCTCTACGTGGTCGAAGACTGCGCCCAGGCGCATGGCACCTACTACCATGGCCGCCGCGCCGGCACCATCGGCCACATCGCCGCCTTCTCCACCATGTTCGGCAAACACCACTGCACCGGCGGACAGGGCGGCGTGGTCTACACCCGCGATGAAAAACTGCACTGGCAGGGACGACGCTTTGCTGACCGCGGCAAGCCGTTCGGCCTCGAAAACGCGGCCGGCAATGTACGCGCCGCCATCAACTGCAACTTGAGCGACCTCGGCGCCGTCATCGGCAGCGCTCAGCTGAAAAAACTGCCGGCCATCACTGCTGGACGCCAACGCGTCGGCGAAGCCGTCAAAGCTGCCTTTGCCGACAATCCAGCCATCCGGGTAGGCTGGCAGCCTGCTAACTCGGTATCCTCGTACTGGTTCCTCCGCATGACCGTCAATCCCAAGGCGTTGCCCTGTTCGAAAGCCGACTTCTGCGCTGCATTGGCTGCTGAAGGCATCCCGGTCAATCCTTCCTACCGGCATATTCCCTGCGAAGCGCCGTGGTTCAAAAACAAAAACACCTTTGGCAAAAGCGGCTTCCCCTGGAACTGCACTGATTACAAGGGCCCGAAAGACCCGCAGTACTCCATCGTCAACGCCATCCAGGCCGCTGAAACTAACTTCAATATCTCCGTTCACGAAAACTATACTGACCAGGACACGCAAGACATCATCGATGCAATCAACAAAGTCCTGGCCGGGATTTGACGCTCTCGCTCATGGAACTACTTGCGCCTGCTAAAAACCTCGAAGCCGGCATCGCCGCCTTTCATTATGGCGCCGATGCCGTCTATCTTGGTATGCATGACTTCTCCGCCCGCGCTGATGCTGATAACTTCAGCCTCGACGACCTGGCTGTCCTCATTGGCATCGCCCACAACAACCAGGAATGGCGTCGAAAAGTCTATGTGACGATCAACACCCTGGTTCAGGAACAGGAACTGCCCGGCCTTATCACCCTGTTGGCGCAATTGCGCGACCTCGAAGTCGACGCCCTCATCATCCAAGACCTGGCTCTGCTTGCAATCGTCAAAGAGCACTTCCCGGA
>JAAZKI010000177.1 GCA_012799905.1 Lentisphaerota bacterium
AGGGGCGAGGGGCTGAATGCTGAATGCTGAATGCTGAATGCTGAATGTTGAATGCTGAGGCGCATTTCATAATTCATAATTCATAATTCATAATTCATAATTCATAATTCGTTAGGGGCGAGGGGCGAGGGGCGAGAGGCGAGGGAGACCGTCCACTATGTCCACTATGTCCACACCGTCCACACGACCTTGCAGAACCCGCTTGAACTACCTACGGCAGCCTAAAGGCTGTACTACCTACGGCAGCCTAAAGGCTGTACTACGTACGGCAAGCTAAAGCTTGAACTACGTACGGTACATACGGCTTCTTCCCCGGCTAATGTCTTTTTTATCGCAACCTTTTTTCTTGCTTAATGTCACTGTCTCAAATCAAACATATTCACCGCCAAGCTATGCTGCACATGCAGCAGGCGTGGGGACGTCGACTGGATGCGCGCAGCCTGATCTTGGCCTTGGCCCCGCTCATTGGCGTGCTGGCAGCTCTGGCGGCAACGGTTCTGCATGAGCTGGTCGAGCTGCTGAGCCGTTGGAGCCAGCAGGTAGTCGGCCCCTGGGAAGGCCGCCTGTGGTGGCAAAACGTCCTGATGTTCATTTTGCCGCTGGTCGGCATCGCATTGTCCCTGCTGGTGCAGCGCCGTCTCGGCGGCGGGCAATACGCCAAAAGCCTCAGCCCGCTGATCTTGTCCCTGGATCGCCGGCACACGCACATCCCCTTGGTGGAGACGTTCAACCACATCCTGTCCAGCGGCCTGTCGGTCGGCTTGGGCGGCTCCGCCGGACTGGAGGCGCCCAGCGTCCTGACCGGCGCGGCCATCGGAGCCAACTGCGGACGATTCTTTTATGTCGACAAAATGTTTCGAAACCTGCTGATCGGCTGTGGCTGCGCCGCTGCGATCTCAGCGATTTTTGACAGTCCGATCGCCAGTGTTCTTTTTGTGGTTGAAGTGCTGCTGCCGGAATTCAGCGTGGCCGGCCTGGTGCCCTTGTTGCTATCGAGCGCGATAGCGACGGTTGTTGCCCGCTTGCTGATGGGCCATAGTCCCTTTGCCCTGGCCGCCAACCTGCCCTGGCAGGCGGTCAATGTTCCGTACGTCTTTCTCTGTGGAATCGTCTGTGCGCTGGTCGGCGTTTTTATCATCCGCAGCACATATCGGATTGGCGGAGTGCTGCATGCGCGTTTCACCAACCCCTGGGCGCGGCTGCTCGCTGGGGGCAGTGTGTTGTGCGTTATCCTGATGGTGTTTCCATCGCTGCGCGGCAAGGGCTATGTCCAGATCAGCCAGCTGCTGGCCGGCGACACCAGCGGCTTGAGCGAACCCAATCCGTTCCTGGATTGGCTGCCGTTCCCGGTCGTGCTGCCGGCGCTGATTGTCGCCGTCAACATCTTCGGCAAGGCAGTGGCGTCGGCTCTGACCATCGAATCCGGCGGTGACGGCGGCATTTTCGCGCCGTCGCTTTTCATTGGCGCTTTCACCGGTTTCGCGTTTGCCCGACTCATCAAGATGACCGGCCTGGCCGACCTCCCGGTAAGCAACTTTGCGGTTCTCGGCATGTGTGGGGTGTTCACCGCAGTCATGCGAGCGCCGTTGACCGGCATTTTCCTGGTGGCGGAAGTCACTAGCGGCTACCTTCTGCTGGTGCCCTTGATGATCGTCTCAGCAATGTCCTGGGTGGTGGCGCGACGGTTTGAACCGCATTCCATCTATCGCAAAAGCCAGGCTGAAAGTCACCTCCTGGACGATGATCGGGACGAGATGGTGCTGCGCCGGATTCCAGTTAGTGAATGCCTGCGCCCGAGCTTCCGGGCGCTGATGCCGACCCACTCGATTGATGACCTGATCAATATTGTCGAAAATGACGAGCGGCATGATGAAGTCTTTGCCGTGCTCAGGCCGGATGGCTCGCTGGCCGGCATCCTGCACATAGAAAAAGTGCTGCTGGCCATGCTGAACCAAAACGTCCACCGCATCATGCTGGTTGATGACCTGATGGAGCCGCCGCTGGGCGCGGTGCACGAAAACGACGATCTGGCCAAGGCAATGCGCAATTTCGACTCCTACAATCTGAAACACCTCCCCGTGTTGGACGCCAATGGCAGGCTGGCCGGATTCCTGGCCCGGGAGGACGTTTTTGCCCATTATCGCAAGATGCTGCAAACCAGCGACGAGCTATAGTCCGGAGAATGTCCATGCGACAAAATATATTGTTCAAGGCGGCAGCGCCGCTCTTTTTAATACTTGCCATGTTCAGCCTCGGTGACGATGACTTGCAGCGTCTCGGAGACTTGTTGCGACCATATGCCGCGCGCGACTACTGGCAGACGCAGCCAGCGCCGCCGCCATTGACCAGGACAACCCTCGTCCGCTCAATAGAAGCCGCCCGGGCGTATTATCTCAATCACCAGAAGTCAGACGGCTCCTTCATCTACGGTAAGGACATGGCCAGCGACGAAGTCTATGAGGACGATAACCAAGTCCGGCAGGCCGGCGCACTGTGGGGATTGGCCAGCCTGAACCGCGATCGCAGCAATGAGCCAACCCGGCGAGGAGTGCTTCTCGGACTCGACTTCTTCGCGCGCTGCATGACTGTCCTGCCGACCGGCGAATCGACCGTAGTCTACCCTGGCGAGGAGAATATCAAGACCGGCACCGTCGCCCTGTATTGCCTCAGCCTGATCGAATTCCTCCGCGGCCAGGGCATCTCGTTGCCCAAAGAAGTCAAAGACCGCTACCTGACTTATCTCAACTTGAACATTACGTATTTGCAATCAATGGAAATGCCGGACGGCTCCTGGGCCCGGTCATACGATGCGCCGAGCGGTTTTCGGGAAACCGTCGCCAGTCCGTATTATGACGGCGAGGCGCTGCTGGCCTACTGCAAGGCCGCGCGCTATCTCGGCCGAACCGACCTGTTGCCCAGAATCGAATATGCCCTGCCGCGCCTGATCGCCAAATACACGGTCGTCTGCTGGCGGCCCGGGGGCGACACGAAATTGACCAAGGGGTTTTACCAGTGGGGGTGCATGGCCAGCGCCGAATACCTGGAAGCAGGCTGGACAACGCACGCCGACCTGGCGGCTGACGCTGCCCTGGCCATGTCCTGGTGGCTGCTGTATGACAACCAGCTTGAATACCGACAGGGCAACACCGCCTATGCCGTCGAAGGGCTGGTCGGCGCCTGGCGCGCCGCTAAAGTGCGCAAAGACACCGAAAGCATGGCCGTGCTCAGGGAGACTGCGGAACGCATCACCAACCAGCTGATTACCTTGCAATACGGCGGCCCCTACCAGGATTTCAATCCCTTGCTGAAATCACTGCGGCGAGTGCAGCCAGAGTCGTTCGGAGGCATCAGCGCATCCCGCGATTCCGCCATCGTTCGCATTGACGTGCATCAACATCAGACCCACGCCATGCTGATGCTCCTCAACTGCTTTTTTACCGAGACGGACGACAATTCAAAGTAAGTCGCGGGTGGCGATGACAGCGACGCCAACGCCAACGACGTCAGGGATGATGACATCGCCAATGCGAATGGGCAGCGTAGGTCGAGCAGCAGCAATGGCGCACAGGCAATCCGAGATCCTGTTTTTCGGAATTGGCCGCTCGGTTCTGACGCTCAGCGGCGGCGTCCGCCCCGGAATCGGAATCAACGCCGTGACCATACGCTCCGGATGCACGCACTCCTGCCGGGCGTAGGCTACGCCACGCGGACATTCATTGCCGGTGACAGCCACGACCTGGCCGTCGGCAAGAGATACTTCCAGGGAACAGCCCAGCGGACAGCTGATGCAGGTGATTTCGCGTTTCATGGTGATCATGGGGTAATCAGAAAAAAGTTGGACGTGACTAAGATGACCCAGAGCATGTCGGCCGAAGGCACGGCGTTGCATCATTGATTTTCGCAGCTGATGCACAGCTCCCGAACCGGCTTGACAGCAGCGAAGAAATCCGGCTTGATGGACAATTCGACCATTTCTCCAGGCGTAAGGACGCGCTTCTTGACCCGATGCACGGGAACGCCGTCAGCTTCCACCACCAACACGGCGTTTCTGCAGACGCTGGACGGACGGAACATCAGTTTGACCGGCGCCGTCGTCAACGCCTCCGAGTTGATGCGCTGAGGAACAATGCCGCGGACACCATCGCCAGCGCGGACAGTGACAGCCGACTCAGGCTCATCCTGATGGCGACTGGCAGCGGCCAAAGCCGCTTGGCGACCGGCTTCGGCAGCCTCTACGGAAACATGGTCAACGAGATCATGGACGTGCAGGACATTGCCGCAGGCAAAGATGCCGGGCACACTCGTCTGCAAGCGGTTGTCAACCACTGGCCCGCCGGTGGTCGCGTCCAAGTCCACGCCAGCATTGCGGGACAATTCATTTTCCGGGATGAGTCCTACGGAGAGCAGGAGCGTGTCACACGGAAGATGGAGTTCTGAACCGGGGATCGGTTTCAGGTCAGCATCGACCTTGCTGATAGTGACGCCAGTCAATCGCCCCTTGCCATGAATAGCGGTGACTGTATGGCTGAGCATAAGCGGAATGCCAAAATCATCCAAGCACTGGACGATGTTGCGCTTTAAGCCGCTCGAATACGGCATCAGCTCGACCACGGCCTCGACCTTGATGCCGGCAAAAGTCAGGCGGCGGGCCATAATCAGGCCAATGTCGCCCGAGCCAAGGATGACGACGCGTCGACCCGGCAGGTAGCCCTCCAGATTGACAAAGCGCTGGGCGGTTCCGGCGCTGTAGATGCCGGAACAACGTGCGCCGGGAATGCCGAGGGCACCCCGGGGACGCTCCCGGCAACCCATGGCCAGGACAATGGCACCAGCCTGAAATTGCTGCAAGCCGTGCGCCGCGCTGACGCATGTGACCAGGCGGTCGCTCGTAATGTCAATGACCATCGTGTCGCATTGAGCTGGAATGTTCTGCGCTTGAACGTCGGAGATATAGCGGGCAGCGTATTCAGGCCCGGTCAGCTCTTCCTTGAAAATATGCAGACCAAAGCCGGTGTGGATGCATTGGCGGAGAATGCCGCCCAGCTCGTTTTCGCGTTCCAGGATAAGAATGTCATCAGCGCCAGCCGCCTTGGCTGCCAGCGCAGCAGCCAGGCCAGCCGGGCCGCCGCCGATGATCAACACATCAATGGGAATGATGGCGTTCATGCCTCAGCCTTCCTTTCCCTAGACAATTCTTCGAGCTTCGCGGTAAGGATAGTAGAATTACCACCGTTTTTGGTGACCTGCAACGGCGAAATACCGAGCTCCTCGCTGAGGATAGCGACGACCCTGGGCATGCAAAATCCCCCTTGGCAACGGCCCATGCCGGCGCGGGTGCGGCGCTTGACAGCGTCAACGCTGCGGGCGCCCACGGGACGGCGGATGCAATCGCGGATTTCCGCTTCAGTGACTTGTTCGCAGCGGCAGATGATGCGCCCATAGGTTGGATTTTCCGCAATGGCTGCCGCTCGTTCCGCCATTGTCATGGTGCGGAACCGTCGCACTGGCGGCCGGCAAGGCTGGAACTCAGCATTGGCGCTGGCGTGCAAGTGTTTCGCAATGGCGGCTGACAGCTCGCGCGCAATGGCTGGCGCCGCAGTCAAACCGGGCGATTCGATGCCAGCGGCATTGAAGAAGCCTGGCGCATCAGGCGCCTCGCCAAGCACAAAGTCATGGCGAACCAAGTGAGCGCGGTTGCCGGCAAAATTGGTGATCAGCGCCCGGCGTGGCAAGGCCGGCCAGATGCGGCTGGCCGCCTGGTACACGTATTCCAGGCCGGCGCGGGTGGTGGCAGTGTCGTCGCGGTCGTCAATGTCCTCGGCATTCGGCCCGACGATGATGGCGCCATCAACGGTTGGGGACACCAACACGCCCTTGCCCATTTTGCCCGGCAGCTGGAAAATCGTGGAGTGAAAAGCCCCGTCAAAGCTCTTGTCAATCATCCAGTATTCACCCCGGCGGGGAATGATGCGCATAGTGTCGGTGCTGACCTGGTTGTTGAAAATGTCAGCATACAAGCCAGCGGCATTGACAACGACAGCGCAGTCGAAATCACCTCGGCCAGTGCAGACGGTCCAATTGCCGGCATTCCTTTTGACCTGGGTGACCTTGGCGTTGAGGAAGACATCAGCGCCGTTAATGGCGGCATTTTCAGCCAGGCCGACGGTCAGTTCATACGGGCAGACAATGCCCCCGGTGGGCGCGAACAAAGCAGCCACGGACTCCGGGTTGAGGTTGGGTTCGCGGCGCAGCAATTCATCGCGGTCAATCAGGCGCATGTCCGGCACGCCATTGGCAAGTCCGTCCTGGTAGACGCTTTGCAGCGCTGGCAGTTCTTCCTCATCAAATGCAACTGTAAGAGAGCCGCAACGCTGAAACGGTATGTCCAGTTCCTGGCAGAGCTGGTCGTAGAGTTGGTTGCCGATGACGTTGAGGCGGGCCATGGCGGTGCCTGGCTTGGCGCTATGCCCAGGGTGGATGATGGCGCTGTTGGCCTTGCTGGCGCCAGCGCCAACGTCGTCGCTGCGCTCACACAGCGCCACCTTTAACTGCCATCGTTTCAGTTCCCTGGCGATGGCGCAACCGATGACGCCGCCGCCAATGATGACTATATCGTACATAATACGCCCTTGCCCTGCCCTACTCTGCCATCACCCATGCTAAATTTATTCAATACAAAAAACGGCCTGGTCGAGAAATCGAAAGAACCACTCGTAGACACACTACTCCTGTAATGCATCGGCGAGGCAGGCTCTCTGTTTCTCGGCCAGACCGTTTGCCGTTTTTAAACATCTAAGCCTAATGTACTGTGCTTCTAATAGAAGGCAAACCGTAAAGAATGTTTTTTACATATATTGAACGTAATCGGTCAGCGGCTGATATTCGGAGTTCTGGCGAGCTGCAGAGTCAGGAAAGAGGCGAGGGGCGAGAGTGAGTTTGGACTACACTGGCCGCCATGTCCCTAGGGTGGACTATCCGTCCACAACCTAATTTATGTGTCACCCTTACAGGGCTCCAAATATATGCCATCTCACCCAGGGCTGCGCCTGGCCTGGCGGCCCGGCTTACCCTGGGCTTCTATGTGTCGCCCTCCGGGCTTTTGCCGCTCCGCGGCTGTTGTGGACGTGGTGGACTGGGTGGACGTTGTGGACGGCGGCTGATGTGCGTCGTACTGGCGGCCCAAAGGGCCAGCAACATAAAAGCCCAGGGTGAGCGTAGCGAAGCCCTGGGTGAGGCGTATAATAATTTTGAGCCCCGCCAGGGGTGACACATAA
>JAAZKI010000062.1 GCA_012799905.1 Lentisphaerota bacterium
TCCAGGCTAGTCGGCCAAAGGCCATAGGTGCAGGTGGACATCAAGGTCAAGACGTGCTGGCCAGCGCTGAGTTTGACACCTTCCAAGGTCGCGCTCATCACTTCTGGCTCGGCCTGCAAGTCGCCGACATAGACGCCGTCGACCAGAATCATGCCGCGTATCGGCCATTCTTTTCGATAGTTTTGGCGGTGCATGACGAGCCGGTAGACGCCTGCCGTCTGCACCGCAAGCGTGTAGTTCACCCATTCGCCTGCTTCGCGCAGGTTCAACCACTTGCGGCTGAAGACGTCTTCTTTGCCGGTCTCAACGCCGCCGCGCCGTTGCTTGTAGCAGGCGACATTATGGCCGCCGCGGTTGTACTGACTCGGCGTCACGACGCCAGGAACCGGCGTGCCGCCATCCTGCCAGGGCTCGCCAGACTGATGGTCGACAATGATTGGGAACGGCTCGGTGAACGCCACTTGCCCGGCGGCGTCCTGTACGGCCACGCGGAACAGGTGCGGGTAGCAATCCCAAATCGGCTTCTGCCCGGAACGTCCGCTGCTGCCCCACAAAGTGTCCTGGTAGAACGTCGGCGACATCGCAATCTCAAACCGATACGGCGGTTCAGTCTTGTAATCAACCAAGTTGCCATTGTCAAAAAGATAGACTGTGCGCACAGGCGATTGGCTCTTCGGCGAAGGCGTGGCCTCGACCTCGAACGCGACCCGCTCGCCGGTCTTGACCGTGGAGCGCTCCGGCGCTTGGATCATCTTCAGATTCGGCGCCTGGTCGCGCGGAAATTCATAGGCGCGGACGTATTCCACCACGAATTCCTCGCTGCCTTCCTCCTTGGCCAATCCTCCTGAATAGCCGGCCTGGCCGCTCAGGCACACATACAGCGGCGCGGTTCCAAAGCCATGATTGATGGCGTCATAGGTGGCGGACGTATACGGGCTGTGCTGGGCCTTTGACGCCACCAGTTTGCCGTTGATATAGGTGGAGAATTCAAACGGCGTCCACTTGCAGCCGACCACGTAGAAGTCATCCAACGTGCCCGGCAGGGTGAAATGGTAGCCGTAACTGCGCATGTTAGGGCCGTAGGTGACGTGCAGATTATTGGCGATGATTGGTTCACCGCCGCGGGTAGAATAGTCCTCGAAGATGTCCAGTTCATAGCCGCCCCCGACGCTCATGTTGCGACCCTCGTCAAGCATCCAGAATGCCGCCCACCAGCCAGGCTTGCGAGTGAAACGCAGCTTGGCTTCGAAATAGCCGTAGAGGAAGCGGCGCTGCGAATACAGTCCGACGGTGCGGCCGGTGAAGGGTCGGGCGGCCTCCGGCGTGCTGGTCCAATCACAGCGGATGTGCAGGCGTCCATCGCGCAGTGAGGCTTGGTCGCGATTTTTCGGCACTGGATTCCACGGCGAATTCATCCAGGTATTTTCCCAGTCGACCTCCTTGCCGTCAAACTCGTCTTGCCAGACCAGCTTCCAGCCGGCTGCGACCGGGTCAAAATCACGGTCAAGCGCAATAGCAAAAGGTACGGTGCTGCTCTTCACTTCGCGCAGCGCCAGGCCGGTGAAGTAGTTCTTGACAACGGCGTCCACGCCGGTCAAGGCAATGTCAGTCGCAAATTCCCCCAACTCCGAGAAGTCGGCCTGGCCACGCAGGGCGCGCAGGCGGCTGTCCTGGACGCTGACCAGGTTGACGAAATACTCGCGGTGACTGACAGCCAGGACGATGTCAAGCGGCAAGGCATTCTTAGGGCAATCCAGGTATTTGAGCGGCTTATCCTGGTGGCAGAAGGCAACGCGGATGGAGTCGCCCGCGCTTTTCTGGCTCAGGCGCAATGCCCAGGCCTGGCCGAGGCGCACCGCCAAGTCGCCATCGCCGATGAGTTTCTGCAAGCGCACGCCAGTGGCGAACAGGGCGTCGCCGCTTTTGGCCGGCAGGGTGTGCGTCGCATCAAAGCCGATGCTCGCGCCGGCGCGATAGCGTCCAAACCGGCAGGTCGTCTCCATGCCATCCACCAGGATGTCCTCAATTATCTCGGGATTGCCGCGCCGTTCGCGGACGCTGTCAAAATCATCCTGCGCAAAGATTTCTTGGACGCGGACGACTGCCTCCAATTCGCGCAATTCCTGGGCGCCGCCGAGCGAGATAGCCGGATTAGCGCTGCTGCCGGTAAGAAACTGCACGGCAAGGAGGTTCTTGCCTTTCTGCAACTTCGCGGTGACGATATGATTGCTGAAATGGGGCGGATAATTGCCGTTGCCGCTTTTGCGGGTGTCCAGGATAAGACTGCCGTTGAGATAGACAGCCA
>JAAZKI010000435.1 GCA_012799905.1 Lentisphaerota bacterium
AACGTGGCAATCTGAGTAGGGGTAGCCCAGTGCCAGACCGGCACGCTGGTAAATATGGGGAATTGACCCCATCGCTACAACGGGGAGGTAGAGGCTCATAACCTCTACCTTACCCACTGACACATAAGCGCTGATTTGACGAAAATCTTTTCCCAAAAACAAGAAGTTGGCGGATAGTAGCACCATGTCCACAGCGTCCACATCCTCTTGCGCCGTAGGCGCTTAACCATACTTAACCCCAGACTTCAGCCAGGGGGAAGGCATACCCCAAAACTGGCGCCGCGGAGAGGCGCTACAATTAGCGCTAAAAATATGCTGACGGGATGGCCGCTATCAATGGGTGACTGATTGTGAAATTTGGGCGGTTTTACCACTATGCACTTGAAAGCCCTGAATATAGAATTAACTTTGCCTTGTCAGACTTCATTTTTGCTCATCAGGCCGAAAGCTCTTGTCCGCACGAACATATATGTTTCTATCATAATAGTTTCAAATATTCGAAAGAGGGCAAGCATGATGATTCCTAAGCACCAGGCACCTTCCCGTCGAGTCCATGGCAACTTCACGTTTTTTCTGCATCGCGTTGGTTTTCTGCTGATCATGGTTCTGGCTTTAGGCTATGCCTCAGCACAAGCTCTGCAAGTCACCCATTTCGAGAATGCCAACACCTATCACCTCACTCTCGGCTGGAACCTGCTCAGCGCCAATCTGGAGCTTGATGCAGCGTCCAAGGCACGGCTGCGGGACAGAGGCACCCTGGCGCTGCATGAAAGCAGCCACGCATACACAGTCAGCGGCGACCTGGCCGTGTCTCAGGCTTGTTGGATTTTCTGCGAGGAGGAGGAAACGCTCACGCTCTACGGTGACCATCCGGAATACTTCGATTTTTTCGCCAACTTGCAGCCAGGCTGGAATTTTACCGGCCCCTTGACAGACAAGGTGTTAAGCGACGATGGCATCATTGCCTGGAAGTGGGACGGAAAACGCTTTTGCCAAACCGACACCCTACTGGCCGGACACGGCTATTGGATATACTTGTTGGACGGTTGCACCAGACCGCCAGCCGAGGATACGTATCTCGTGGTTGACTTGTCAGCAGGCGCCTATGCCGACAGCTATTCGGTCAGTTACCTTTCCGCCCCGCCGGATGGCGGCTGGCCAGATGAATACAAGTACACGAAGCTGGTACTGCGCAAAATCCCGGCCGGCACCTTCACCATGGGTTCACCGGGGGGTGAGCTTGGACGCTGGGATAACGAAACCCAGCATGAAGTGACCATAACCAAGGATTTCTATGCCGGGGTGTTTGAGATTACCCAAAAGCAATGGAGCTTGGTGATGGGCAACTGGCCGAGCTATTTCAAACATATATACTATTGCGCCTCTCGCCCGGTGGAGAGAGTGAGCTATAACGACATTCGCGGCAGTGATGCCGGCGCGGGCTGGCCAGCCAACAATGCTGTTGCTGACGACTCCTTCCAGGGAAGGCTACGGGCCAAAACTGGCCTGGACTTTGACCTGCCCACTTCTGCGCAATGGGAATATGCCTGCCGAGCCGACACTATCACCGCCCTGAACTCAGGGTTGAATTTGACTGCGGCAGAGGAGGCATGTAGAAACATGAACATAGTCGGGCGGTACTACTGGAATAGCGAGCTTGAGCAGCCAGACTGGGATGCCAAGACATCATCCGGCACCAACAGAGTTGGCAGCTATAAGCCGAACCTGTGGGGATTGTATGACATGCACGGCAACGTCTATGAATGGTGTCTGGACTGGGTCTATAAGTATCCAACGGAAGCAGTTACCGACCCCACCGGGAATGTCGACGGAGAAAGCCGCGTCGTCCGGGGCGGCAGCTGGGAAAACTACGCACGCGAATGCCGTTCGGCATACTACAACATCGCCAAGCCGTCGGAACGGTACAGGTTTTTGGGCTTCCGGATCGTGGCGCCGGTTCAATAACTCTGGCCACCATGCACCTATAGCTCAGCAGCACTAGTCGCTGAGCTATAGAGGCAGACAACGTACACAACCTATTTTTTAACCACTGAACACACGGAATACACGGAAATTTTGTCTTATGGTTGTTGCCAGGTGCAGCGAAGCGGAACCTGGGGGTTCATCCAGTTATCATTATAACACCCATAACGAAAATACATTAGAGCATCCATGCATGTCATCTCAGTCAACGAAATGCGCCGTCTTGACGCTGCCGCGATAGCTGCGGGCGTCAGCGGCGAGCAACTTATGTTCAACGCCGGCGCTCATGCAGCCGAGGAGATTCTGCGTTTTGTCGAACGCTACCCCCTGCGACATCGGCAGTCCTTCACAATCCTGGCTGGCAAAGGCAATAATGGCGGCGATGCCTGGGTCGTCGCTGATGTCCTGATGCAAAAAGGCCACCGCGTCGCCCTTTTTTCCACTTGTCCGATCGCGCAGCTTCCCGAAGCCGCGGCCTACCACGCGTCCAAATTGCCGACTGAGGCGTCTGTCACCTTCCTTGCCGATGCTGAGCAAGGCCTTCCCGCCGCCGCCTTAGCGCCCGGAACTATCGTCATCGATGGCTTGCTCGGAACCGGCCTGCGGGGTGAGCCAACCGGCATTTACGCCCGCCTGATTGCCCAGGTCAACGCCTCTGGGCTGCCGGTCATCGCCTTGGACATCCCTTCCGGACTCAATGGCGACACTGGCAACGGCGACTTGGCGATCACTGCTGATTTGACCGTCACCATGGCCTACCCCAAAATCGGACTGCTGACTGGCGCTGGCCCACAGCACTGCGGCTTGATCCGGGTTGTCGACATTGGCCTGCCTGAACCAGTTGCAGACACGGCTGCACCAATCGCTGCCGCCTTTGCTGAGGCTGATGCACGAGGCTTCCTGGCCAGACGCCCCTTCCACGCCCACAAAAACACCTTCGGCCACGTCCTTTGCGTCGCCGGCGCCCGGCAATATCCCGGTGCGCCTTTCCTGGCCGGCGAAGCCGCACTCCGCTCAGGCGCTGGCCTGGTCACCGTCGCTGTCCCGGCCGGCGTCGCCTGCCCGCCGCATGCCAAGGCGCTCATCGTCGCCAAAATCGGCTCAGAGCATGATGCGGTCTTTTCGGCCAACTTGCTCCCCGCCGTGCAAGAACTCCTGACCGGCAAAAACGCTTTGCTCTACGGCCCTGGCACTGGTCGCGATCCAGGACCGGACCTCCTTCGTTTACTGCTGGCTGCACAACGTCCAATCGTTATTGACGCCGATGGTTTACGCTTGCTGGCCGCACATCCGGAACTGCTGACCCATGATAAAGCCTCAGCGCCGGTCATCCTGACGCCGCATCCCGGCGAAATGGCCGCGTTGCTGACCGGCTTTCAACTCACCGAACTCCTGCATGAGCCTCGTCCCGAGCAGGCCAAGGCTTTAGCTGCGGCAACCGGCGCAATTGTCGTTCTCAAAGGCCAGGGCACAATCATTGCGGCGCCCGGCGCTGCTTTGCCCACTTACAATCTCAGCGGCAGTCCGGCCTTGGCCACTGCCGGCACTGGCGATGTGCTGGCCGGCATGATCGCTGCTTTTCTGGCTCAAGGGCTGGCGCCCGTCAATGCTGCCGCTCTCGCCGTCTTTGTCCACGGCCATGCCGCTGACCTTGCGCCAGCGCCGCAACGAGGCCTGATCGCGGACGACCTGCTTGCCCTCATCCCGACCGCCATGGCTGACCTCAATCCACTGGCGTAGTCCCTGCAAGCAGTCAAGCGCCCAAAACCTCGCGATAAAAGTCCAGCAGCCGCAAACTGATCCGCTCCCAGGAATAATCGCTGACTGACTTATTGCCGCCCTGCACTAGGGCTTCCCGAAGCGATGGCTGCCTCAGCGCCGCCAGGGCGTGCACCCAATCGTTGAGTTGACGTGGGTCGCAAAGCAGGCCGTCCTCGCCATCGTGAACCAGGTGTTGCAAGCCGCCAACGCGTGACGCAATCACGGGCAGGCCGCAACTCCACGCTTCCAAAGCCACAATGCCAAACGGCTCATGCAACGACGGCAGCAAAAAGACATCCGATTGCTGATAAGCGGCCCGAATCAGCTCGCCGCCCGGCTCAGCCCCGGGCACTACCGTAAGAAACTCGGACACGCCTAAATCCGCGGCCAATTTCTTCAGTTCGTCATAATAACTGGGAACACTCACCGGTCCAATCAAAAGTAAATGCACATCCTCGTTGGCAGCACGACATTGCGCAGTCAATTCCACCAGCAATTTCTGGTTCTTCTGATAGTCAATCCGGGAAATGCACAGCAAAATCCGGCGCTCCGGAGGTATGTCTAAATGACTCCGCAAAAGCAAGTTAGACGGTCGGCGCATCGCTTCAACATCAACGCCGTTGGGAAGATAAATCACCCGCTTGCCAGGATACTGTTCTTGCAGCGCCGACAATTCATTGGCGCCGACGCAAATCACCCCGGCAGCATCCAGCACCGGGTCACGCCGCCAGCCTAGGACTCTGTCCACCAGGCCGCCCCAGCGCAACGTCCCACGCAAAGGCTGGGTCATCTTTTGCTGCTCCTCGTCAGGAACGTCAAGCAAACCGCCATGAAAAGACATGATATATGGCCGGCCATTGCTCAAAGCCGCCTGCCGCGCCATCTGAGCCATGCGGCCAAGCGTGTGGATATGATACACGTCAAAGTCGCCGCAGCGCAAATGCCGATACAGCGCCGGACTAATGGGATTGCCGCCCTTTTTGTCCAAAACCAGTTTTTTTTCTGCTGACAAGGGAAAATACGGATAGACATAAGGGAAGCGCCGGATAGACACGCCGTCGCGCATTTCCTGGCCTGGTGCGGCGCAGGCCGCCGTGGCGATGATTTCCGACTCCACCCCTTGCCGCAGCAAAGCGTTGCTCGTGCTCCACACGACGTTTTCGGTTCCGCCCCATTCCTCAAAGGCGAAACGTCGCACCACCTGTGCGACTTTTAGGGGAGTTGAAGAAAGACTGCACATAACATCCTATGTTGCAAAGGATTGACTAGTCTTCAGGATGCAGTGCGAGGAATTAACCCCATGCGATGGCGATGATTCCAGCGCACGTTGTCCCTAGGGTGGACGACCGTCCACAACCTATTTTTTAAAACCATGAAAAAACACGAAAGGACACGAAATTTTTGTTTGGTAATCAGTCACTCATTGATACTCGGAGTTCCGGCAAGCTACTGAGCTAGGCGCCCCGGATAAGACACTTTAGTGGACAGTGGACAATGGACGGAAGTGGACTTTAATTGACGTTAGTAGACGATGGACTGTGGACATTAATGGACATTAGTGGAGAGTGGACGTGGACGGTAGTGGATATTAGTAGACGTTGGTGCTTTCGGCACGTGTCTTGCACAGGCTTCCAGCCGGGGCAGATGCACCATGCTTAAAGTCACATTATTTTGCGCCGCAGGCGCTTAACCATGCTTAACCCCAGGCTTTAGCCTGGGGGAAGGCATACCCCAAAACTGGCACCTCGTAGAGGTGCTACAATTAGCGCTGAAAACAGATTGTCGGGATTTTGCGTAGGGCTTTTGTTACCCGTCGTATACCAATTACTTGAAGATAGATTATCCGGAAATCTTTCACAAAAAACAAGATTCTGGCCGATAGTAGTACTATATTCGGCATACTATAAATACTATAATATAAGGTCATCCGAAAATCCAAGCAGCAGCGCGACGACATCCTATTGTTTATAATTAACGTGAAGGCTATATTATGCGAACCGTCTGTGCGATGAGTTGTAGCAAAGAGCAAACAGGAGAAGTCGACATGAGCAAGGGCATCTTCACGGGTGAATTCTGGTATGGCGCGTCCATGGCGCCTTACGCCAAATCGCAGGATTGGCCGATGGCGGACTGGGACAATGATCTGGCGAATATGAAAAAGCTCGGCTTCCGCGTGGCACGCATTTTTGTGCCCTGGGATCGCATTGAGCGCCGCGAAGGCGAACTTGATTTCAGCCGTCAGGATCGCTTTGTGGAATTGGCGGCGAAGCACGGCATCGGAGTAATCATGAATGTAGGCGGGGTGTTTAACAGCCTCCAGGGCATTTATCCGCCGCAATGGCTGGTGCGGAAGTATGACGTCACGCCGCCTTGCGAGAACAATCAACAAGTAATCAATACAGGCCCAAGACGTTATGTGTGCTTAGACGACCCGCTCTATCGCAGCAGGGCGCTGGATTTTATAGCGACGGCGGTACGCCGTTATGCGCAGCATGAGGCGGTGGTTGGCTGGATGAGTTGGAACGAGCCGTCGCTGCGGCAGTGCTACTGCCGACATACTGTACAGGCATTTCAGCTCTGGCTGGCAGAGCTTTACGAGCATGACATCGCCCGCCTCAATGACGTGTGGGGCACGGAGTTCCCCCTGAGTTATGAAGATTGGGACGAAATCGATCCGCCGCAAGGGGCAGGCTTCCGCGCCGGCGGCTTAAATGCCTGGCGAGATTGGGTGAACTTCACCCAACACCGCCTGAGCAGTGCAATGCAAGCGGTGTATGATTGCATCAAGCAGAATGACCCGCGCAACCTGCCGGTGACCTGCAATATCTGCGCTTCACACGCATACAGTGGAACCTTTGGCTCTACCTTTGGCTCTAATGTGCGCATCAGCGACGTTGCCCAAAGCATGGACATCACGGGCTACTCGTACTACACTGTCGCGCACGGCGAAAACACGGACGCGCTCCACAAAGCACTGTACGCTGACTCCTTCCGCTGGACATCGCGAGACCCGTTGCGGCGAACGCTGGTGCTGGAAACCGAAGCCGGGCCAAATTACTTCATGATCACGCCAGCGCAGCGCGAACTGAACAACTGGCTGGCTATCGGCCATAATGCCAAAAGCATAGTGCTGTGGAATTACCGCTGCCGTTTCTCAGACAACCAGGTGGGCAATTTCAACCTGATGGGCTGGGATGGCTCGCCAACAGCGCGGGCGCTTCGCCATGCCGAACTGGCCAGCCAGCTTAATCGCCATGCCGACTTGATTAACACCAGTTGCCCAAAAGCACAGGCCGCAGTGCTGGCATCAGAGGAATTGAGCGTGCTGCTGCAGTGCACCTACACGTCTGGACCGGAACTCACCAAGCAGTGGGCGAGCGTTTCGCAAAGCCGCTTGGGCGCATTTAAGCTCCTTTGGGACATGAACATAGCCTTTGATGGCATCAATGACGCCAACCTAGACCAGCTGTCGCAATATCGGCTGCTCCTGCTGCCGATGATCGAAAATATGACGCCAGCAATCGCGGCAAAATTGCGGGCTTATGTGGAACAGGGCGGCACCATCATCGCTGAATGTCCCTTCGCTTTCAAGGACGGGGACAACCTCATGCATGGCTATGCGCCAATTTATGGGCTGGATGAAGTCTTTGGGGCGCGGACAGTTGACCGCGAAGGCGTGGAAACAGGGTTGCCTATTCACTATGCAGACGGCGCAACTGCGCCAGTGCAATTCCTCTGGCACCACTTTAAACTGACCACGGCCAAGCCCCTGGCGACCTATGCGGACGGACGCATTGCGATTTGCGCCAATGACTTCGGAAAGGGTCACGCCATCATGGCGGGAACCGAGCTGTTCCGGCAATACTTCGCTAATCCGCAGGCGGCCGCGACGGCTTTCCTGCAACAGGAAGTGCTGGCCAGCGGCGCCAAGCCGAATCTCGAACTACTCCTGGATGGCGAGCCGGCGCTAGGCGCAAAACTGGAAGTCTGCCGGCTTGCAGGCGAACTCGGTGAGATGCTGATCATCCTTAATCACAATGATGACGAGAAGCAGTTCGTAGTCAAAGACAACGACGCGGGCGAAGGATGGGTGGATATGCGCGACGACCAACCAGTAGTCTTGGCCGGACAACACACGCTGCCGCCGCTGGGAGTGCTGCCGCTGGCAAGATACCGCAAGTAATAAACGATAATAAGACGCCGTTGCCGCTCACGTAATCCGCAGCAACGGTGGTGGCGACTACATACGGCAGGCTAAAGCCCGAACTACGTACGGCAGGCTGAAGCACAGTCACACGCACCTCGCGCTACGCAAAAAACAGGCAATTGTCAACAGCATCGAGAAAGAGCGATATATTAGCTCAGAACGACGATTCCCTGGTTCTCGCAGTCTCGCCCCCCACTTGGAGACGATTATGGAACTGCCTCAAGGCCCCCTGCATACCGGCCTCCGAGCTATATTCTACTTTTGCCGTGAGGACCCGCGCGTGTTCGTGCACAAGCACCCGCGTTGGAAATGGGTTGGCGTCACCTTGAATTTCGCACACCCGCGCTCCTTCTGGATTCTCGGCGTCACCATGATTTCTATTAGCCCGGCTATCTTGCCCGGGCTATGGCTCAAGAATCTGCTCATTCTGCATGCCGGCGCTGTTATCTGGGCTGTGCTGGTGTGCTGGTATTATTTCCGGCAGGCCGAACTTGATCTGCGTCGACATGCCAACAACGCCGACCATCAAGCGTGAGCTTACGCCCAGTCGTTGCTGCACATCCCCACACACGGAGAAACACGTTCCATGTCAACACAAAAGCCCCCACCCGTCAAACCAGGCTGGAAACTGACCTTTGAAGATGACTTCGACCGTCCTCAGCTCAATGACATGTATTGGTACCCGGCGTATCGCTCTGGACGCAAGGAATACTTTCGCCGCATTGGCTTCCCCAGCCGCTGGGTTGACCATAACGCCCATTTCGTCATTGAAGACAGCATCCTGAAGCTCCGCATCGACAACCGACTGCCGTTCCGCCCCGAGCCATTGCATCCCTGCGTCAGCTGCATCACGACCTCTGACCATCGCTTCGGCGCAACCACCGAATCGTTCCAAATCCTGGAAAAATTCGCTCAGAAATACGGCTGGTTCGAAATCCGCGCCCGTTGCCCGCGCGGCAGTGGCCTGCTCAGCGCCTTCTGGCTGCATCAATGCGACCCGACCAAGCAGGAATACACCCCGGAAGGCCAGCGCAAAGACTTGGCCGCCGGCGCAGTCGAAATCGACATCATCGAACTGCAAGGGCGACACAACACCCCCACTGGCAATGACGTCGACCTCAACGTCCATTTCACGAAAAAAGGCCATTACCTGCACCATAATGACTTTGATGCTGCGGACGACTTCCACGTCTGGGCCATGGAATGGGAGGATGGACGCATCGCCTGGTACTGCGACGACGTCCGCATGGAAGAATACATCGGCCCGACGCCGCCGGGAAAAATGTTCATCCTCCTTGCTCTCTTCCAATATTCCGGCTGGATCGGCGAGATTGACCCCGCCATGGTCTATCCGAAAGATTTTGAAATCGACTATGTCCGCGTCTATCAACGCGAAAACAACATCGGCTGAACCGGCTTTGCCGGCAACGCTGCCAAGGCGATGACTTCCGTCGAAGGACGACCTCATAGCCCGCAAGGAGCATCATGTTGAAAAATCTCATCCGCAGCCTGCTCTTGGCATTGTGCCTGGGTGGCGTCGCCCGGCTGGTCGCTGCTCCCTTCCAGGGTCCATTTCGGTCTGAGGCGCTCGCCTTCTACTTCGTGCATGATGGCGGCCCGCTCCAGCTCCAGGCCGCCATCATCGGCGACCAGGCCGCCGCCGTCGTCCGCTTCTTTGACGCCCAGGAGAATCTCCGCCTCTGGCAATACTGCCGGCCGCAATCCGGCGGACACGCCCTCAGCTGCGACTTCGGCGCCGATGCCCCTGCCGGCATCTACCAAGTCCGGGTCAGTGGCAAAGACTACCAAATTGACCCGCAAGCCGTGCCGGTCAAACCCTTCGGCGTCATGCCTGCCAGCTGCCGACTGTACAGCACCGCTGCTGATCAGTTCAACGAGACCTTCTTCATGATCCCACGCAATGCGGAAAAATTCTCTTGGAGCGCCCTGGGCTGCCAGCATGCCATCAGCCATGCCGCTGGTCCGGTCACCCTGCCCGCAGACGGCAAGCCCTTGGACGTCAGCGCACATCAAGGCGAAATCTGGTCAGGCCGTTTCACCATTCCTCCCAATAACTACAGCTGCCTCGGCTTTGAGCACATTCCGGTCATCCTTTGCCCAGACCGAGAAACAGCCCGTCAAATCAACGCCAGCCTGGTGCAAACCGCTGATGGACATTATTTTCCCCACCAATTCCAAGTCCGGATTTACAGCTGGCTGGAACAACAGAAGACTGCCGACCTCACCGTGCCGATAGTCGACTTGCGCCAACTAACAGAGCAATTCGCCGCCGAACCAAACTATCAGGCTCTGCTCGGGCAATGGGGCATCTTCACCTACATCAATCACGTCCTGGAAAACCAGGACATTGACCCGGCCAGCGAGCAATTCGGCGCTAACGCCAACACCACCATGCTGGCGATTGTCAACAGCTTAGACAAGCCCTTTAACCCCTATTTCGGCAAACTGGAAAAGCGCCTTCTGATTCCTGCTCTGCGCCACTTGCTCAAGCTCCAGGAAAATGACAGCTTCAAGGAAACCTCCAGCAACTACAACGGCGTTTGGGCCATGAATTATCTCAGCACGGCTCAACAGCTGGCGGAAGGCTATCACCAAATCCGCGACCAAGAGGCCCTGGCTCTGTGGCGAGACGGCGTCCGCCGTGTCGCCGACCGTTTTTCCATGTTCCGAGTTTCCTGCGAAAACCAGTCCGCACACTGGCCGCTCGCCTACTACTATCTGTACCAGGGCATCGGCGAGCCGGGCTACCAACAGCTGGCCAAAGACTTCATAGCTGGCCTTTGCCTCCCTGAACGCAACCCCTTCATGCAGACCGGCTACCAGCAGGAAGCATACGGGCCGGACGCCTCCTACCAAGGCCTCAGCACCTGCATACAGGCGGCCTACTATCGACTCAGCCACGACACCATTGCCCGTGATGGCCTGCAACGCATCTTCAACCTCTTCAACCATACTATCGTCCCAGAGCCGGACGGAAGTAAAGTCGGCGCCACCAACTTCTCCCATCGCACTAAAATGCCCTGGACGCATGCCCAATACGGCGCCGGCATCCCGCTTCTGCAAGGAATCCTGCCGGAAGCCGCCTGCCTTGCCCGGCCCACAACTGGCGAAGCGCGCCCCTTGGCCGAACTGCTGACGCCGCCCGACTCTATCTACCGCCCGGCCATCGGCTACTCCACGGCGACCTTCGGGCCATTCTTCAATGCGTACCAATTCCCCAGCCAGCCACCCCTCCCGGGCGCCAAACTGCCTGTGCAGGCCGAAAACAACTTCACCCGCAACTTCAATAACGAATTTCTCGCCTGGCGCCGCCCGGGATTCTACGCCCTCGCCTACATCGGCAAAACCGCCCACGCCTGGACAAGAGCGCGAGCCCCAAAACTCCCGGAAAATCCTCCGACGACAGCAGCGAGCACCCGCTGGCATCAAACCCAAGGCCTGTCCATCCTCTGGTTCGAAAAATACGGCGCTTTCATCCTCGGCCAAAATTGGAATGCCTACACCGGGCAATTTCTGCGCGCCGAATTGGCCGACGGAGGCTGCGCCTACCCAGACTACTGGGAGCATGTCAGCGAACACGCTGAACAGCGCCTGCGTCTGCAAGGCAAGCTCATCCAAGCGGAAACTTGCCGGTTCACCCGTGACCTGTCCCTTCTTCCCAATGGCCTCCGACAACATCTGACCGTCACTTTTGACGATGACAATCAGTTCACGGCTCTCTATGAACAACTGCCTATCCTGCTCAAAGGCGACCAGCCGACCATTGAATTTCTGGTTGAAGGCGCTTGGCAGAAGACTCCAGGAAGGTGCCAAGCCGTCCGCGTCGACAATTTGGTGACGGTCACCTTCACGCAGCCGCAGACCTGCTCCCTGGGGCCGGAAACCACGCTCTATAACCAGCGGCTGGCCTGCCTGCTGATTCATCTCGGCTCCGTCTTCAAGACTGGCAACACCGTGTCCATCACCTACGACATCACGGGAGAATGAGGCCAAAAGATGGCCGGCTCGGCCATAGTGACGCCAACGCGCATATCATCCTTAACACTCATTACACGAAGGGATAACATGTTAGGTGCTATCATCGGCGACATCGTCGGTTCCCGCTTCGAATGGCACAACCACCGTTCCAAGCGCTTTAAACTTTTTACCGCTGACTGTTTTTTCACAGATGACACGGTCATGACCCTGGCCGTGGCCCAGGCCATCTTAGAGGCGGCCGGCGACTATAAAAATCTCAGTCAACTGACTATCAAGCACATGCAGAAAATCGGCCGCCGCTATCCTGACTGCGGCTATGGCGGAATGTTCGCTACTTGGATGTTTTCCGACCAACCGCAACCCTACAACAGCTTTGGCAATGGCGCGGCCATGCGCGTCAGCGCCTGCGGATTCGCAGCCACGAGTTTGCAGGAGGCCCTCAGCCTGGCGCAGAAAGTCACCGAAGTGACCCACAACCACCCCGAAGGCATCAAGGGCGCCCAGGCGACCGCAGCAGCCGTCTTCCTCGCCAGAACCGGCCATGACCAAAACGCCATCCGCGCCTATATTGAACAAAACTACTATCCGCTGACCAAGACTATTGACGAAATCCGACCAACCTACCGGTTCAATGAAACCTGCCAGGAAACCGTGCCCCAAGCCATCACCGCTTTTCTTGAGGCCGATAGTTTCGAGGACGCGCTCCGCAACGCCATTTCCATCGGCGGCGACAGCGACACCGTTGCCGCTATCACCGGCGGCATCGCTGAAGCCGCTTTTGACATCCCCGCCGATATCCGAAACAATGCCTTGCCGTATCTCGATGACAGCCTCCGGAAAATACTCATCAACTTCGAAAACACGTTCCCAAAAAAGCCTTAGGGGCAATGTTTCCAGCCGATAGGCTTTTTCGCCGGGGTTCGCCCCAGCCAGCCAACACCGTCCGACACTCTTGACCAAAGGGGTTCACATTGTCAGTCCGCAGCCTGATCATCGGCATCGTTTGCGCTGCCATCATGAGCGCATGGTGCTACTTCAATGACGCCGTTGTCCGCCCTGGGGCGATGATATCCTCTCTCTTGCCATCGGTCGCCTATGGCGGGCTGATTGCTTACGTGCTGCTCATCAACCCCCTGTTGCGCCGCCTGCATAGCCGCTTGGCTCTCAGCGGCCGTGAAGTCGCCGCCGTCCTGGCGCTCTTTCTCATCGCCTGCGGCATTCCCGGCTGGAGCCTCGGCCAGATGTTCTCGCCCACCGTCATGTTCCCCCACCATGACCTGCGCACCAATCCGGCCTGGCGCAGCCACGACGTCGTCTCCCTGGCCCCCAAGCAAATGCTCTGCGATGTCTCCGGCCCCAATGGCGACGTCGGCCTGAACGGCTTTGTCACCGGCCTTGGCGAAGGCGACACCCACATCAATTTCTTTCGGGATGTCCCTTGGGATGTATGGTACCGCACCTTTCTCTTCTGGGGGCCTTTGGTACTCTGCTTCCTCGTCGCTGTCATTGGCCTGGGCGCTGTCTTCCACCGCCAGTGGTGCGACCACGAACAGCTGCCCTACCCCATCATCCAGTTCGCATCGTCGCTATTGCCTGACGAACAGGGCCGCCTCGCCAGCATCTTTCGCGACCGCCTCTTCCTCGTCGGCTTCCTCTTTTCTTTCCTCCTGCTCTTCAACAACTACTTATGCCGCTGGTTTTCCAACGAGCTCATACCGTTCAAGCTCTGGCTTGATTTCACCCCTGCCATCAAACTCTTCCCCACCATCATCAAGGGCAAGGGCGCCATGCTCTTCTCGCCACGGCTGATTATGACCGTCATTGGCCTGGCCTACTTCCTGCCGTCGGAGGCGTCTCTATCTATGTGGTTCGGCCCCTGGCTCTACTGTTTCATCGCCGGCATTTTCGCCACCTACGGCATTGAATTGCGCTCCGGCAAAATGATGGCCCTGACCCTGGAGCCTTTCATCTTTGCCGGCGGCTATTTCGCCATTTTCATGATCATCCTTTACACCGGTCGGCAATTCTATTGGAACACCCTAAAATGCAGCCTCGGCTTCAGCAGTGAAGAGTCTATACCCGATTTCGCCGTCCTCGGCATGCGGCTCTTTCTGGGGGGCTGCATCCTTTTCATCCTCCAGCTGCAGCTTGTCGGCCTGCACTGGTCCATCAGCGTCATCTACACCTTCAGCGCCATCATGGTTTACGCCGTCGTCAGTCGCGTGCTCGCCGAGACTGGCGCCTTCGAAATCGGCACCTACGTTTATCCCTGCGTCATCCTCTGGGGCTTCCTCGGCGCCAGCGCCCTCGGCCCGCGGAATTTAGTCATCATGTTCCTGGTCTCCACCGTGCTTCTGGCGGCGCCCGGATGGTGTGTCATGCCCTTTTTCAATCAAGCCATGAAACTCTCCGACGGCCATCACATCAAGCCCAACAAAACCCTCAAATGGGGGCTGGTCGTCATGGTGCTGGCCATTGTCATCTCCATACCAGCAACCATCTACTGGCAGTACGACCGCGGCGCCCAACTCTACGGCTGGCCGCGTGCATCCTCAACCTATCCCTTTGCCAACGCCGTCGACATCATCATCAAGCTCAAGGCGCAAGGCCTGGAAAAAATCGCTGCCAGCCGCCAAGGCTTTGGGCACCTTGCGGCCATGTCGCCAAGCCCCGAACACCTCGCCGCTTTCGCCATCACCGCCCTCCTCACCTTCGTCGTTGCTTTCGGACGTCTCAAATTCCACTGGTGGCCATTGCACCCGGTCATCTTCGTCTTCCTTGGCGGAGGGCAAGGCATGAGTATGTCTTTCTCCTTTGGACTCGGTTTCCTGATCAAATTCCTGATCACCAAGTACGGTGGTGGCAAAATGTACCAACGCTGCAAACCCATGATGATCGGCCTCATCGCCGGCTCCCTCGCTGCGCAATTCCTGCCCATGGTCGTCGGCACCATCTACTACTTCATCGCCGGCAAGACACTCTAAGCGCGGCCGCAATTGGCTCAATATCCTCTCACCATATTTCGCACCTTACCCAAAAATAGTTAATATGCGAAGTTTTGGTTAAGCCGGCTATGCCGGCGTGTTCTATGCAGTTGAAAGGTACTGCACATGTTAATTGTTCGTTCAACATGTAGTTGCGCCTCGGCGTGCGGCGGTGACAAAGCACGCGAAACG
>JAAZKI010000528.1 GCA_012799905.1 Lentisphaerota bacterium
CCCTCGCCCCTCGCCCCTCGCCCCTAAAAAAAGCCCCTCGCCCCTCGCCCCTCGCCCCTAGAAAAAGCCCCTCGCCCCTCGCCCCTAAAAAAAGCCCCTCGCACGCACCTATTCTGCCCCGTGCATCGTCTGCAACAACTTAACGCTGGCCTCCACAATCCGCGTGCCGGCCTCTGGCGCCAACTTGCTGGAGCGACACAGCCGCGGCTCATAGCCCTCGCCCTTGATAACCTGCTCAAAGCCCGGCACATAGCCGACGCAGCCATTCGCCAGCTCCACCACCCAAGTGAACTGATGCGGCGAACGACGCTTGATCTCCAAGCCAAAAGCGCAAAAATACTCCGCCGGATTCGAGACCAGGGCCACCGGACCAATGCGAATCGCCTGAACTTCAACCGGCACTTTCGGTTCGACGCGGTTCATCTCCGCCAACAAGACTTCCTCCCGAGCCAGGATGTCATCCCGCTCCCAGGCCGCCCCATCAGCGCGCGCTGCCAAACGCTCGCGAGCCGCCGCCTCAACTGCCGGCGACACCGGCCGCGGCTCAATCATAAGCACATCCTGCGCAGCTGCCAAGGGCGCACAGGACGACGTCTCCATCTGCGCCAAAACTTTCAACACTTCCGCCGCGACTGTCCAGCCGATCAAGCGTCCGCAGGGCTCGCCGCCGTCACGCAACGCATCTTTCGGCTTAAGATTATCGACTTGCGTGATATCGCCGCAAGCGCCATTAGTGAACACGACGACAGTCTCCGGCGTGCCGGCCGCCGCCTTGACCGCTTCCCGCAAATAATACGGATAGTCGGCTGAATACGACCCGCCGCCAACGCCAACCGTGCAATGGCAGGTAAAATTGACCAGGCATCCCAAGAGGACGCCGCTGTCCTTGGCGTAAACTCCCAGCGCCCCTACCAGTGGGTCCACCGGCCCAGCCGGTTCAATAATATCAGGATTGCCGCGCCCCGGATGAGTGCGCTCCGTGCCCCCGACCATCCGGAAGCGACGGTTAAAAGCCACTCGCTCGGCCTTGCCGGAGCCGGCTTTGAACACGACTTCCTGACGCTTCTTCCAAGCCTGGATGACAACCTCAGCAATCGCCTCCGCCACCAAATCGCAATAGGCCGGGTCAGATTCGCTCATAAACACCTCGCAAGTGGGGCCGCCATTATGCGTGTGGCTGGCCGCCACCATCACCCGCTCACCCGCGATGCCGGTCGCCTCGGCAATCTTCGTCCGCGCCTTGCGAACCGTCGAGCCTTTCACTGACAAGGCATCCAGGCCAACCACGGCAACCGCGCCCTTGTCATCTTCAAAAACCCCAGCATTGACCCAAAGCGGGTCATGCACCGGCCCGGAAAACCGCTTGCTGAACATGCCCGGCATCTCCATGCCCTCGGCTGGCGTAATGTCTTTCTCTGCAAATCCCGCTTTCAACATCGTAAATGTCCTCCTGCAATGACCAATGCATTGATAATTCTCGGCTGTCCAACCAGCCATAAACCTGACCAAATATAACACCAAAACAATGCGCCGGAACCATGCTGGCATGATTTTTCTCACGCTGAAAAAACTAAAAGCAACTGAACTTGACCGCCCATCGCGTCCACTGGAGCATTTCCCAGGCATTCCTTTGCCAAAGCCACGGCCGGACATTATATTTTCCAATCCCCATTTCACCCATTCTCTCCAGCAGGCATCTCTCATGGGAACACTTACTCTGATTGCAACCCCAATCGGCAATTTGCAAGACATATCCCCCCGCGCCCGCGAAGCCCTCGGCAGCCTTGACGCCCTGGCCTGCGAAGATACCAGACACACAGGCAACCTCCTCAAACTGCTGGACATCCCCAGGCCGCCCATCGTCGTCTCCAATCACGAACACAACGAACGGCGCATGGCGGAAAAAATCGTCGAACTGCTCGACGCCGGCAAAAAAGTCGGCCTTTGCAGCGACGCCGGCTACCCCGGCATCAGCGACCCGGGCTACCCAGCTATAGTCGCCGTCATCGCGGCTGGACATGACATCGAAGTCATCCCCGGCGCCAGCGCCGTCCCCATCGCCTTGCTCTGCTCAGGACTGCCGACCTCCAGCTATACCTTCAAAGGCTTCCCGCCCCGAAAGCCCGGGAGCCGACGCGCCTTCCTCGAAATGGAACGCGACCTCCCCCATACCCTCGTCATCTATGAATCGCCCTTCCGAGTCGGCAAGCTGCTCGCCGAAGCGCTCGCCGTACTCGGAGACCGCCAGGCAGCAGTATGCATCGAACTGACCAAACACTTCGAACGCATACACCGCGGCAGCCTCGCAAAATTGGCAGACACCTTCCAAAATGCCAAAATAAAGGGAGAAGCAGTCATTGTCATCGCCGGAAATAACCCAAAATTCCAAGCCCATGACGACGATGACAGCGATGACGATGACGCCCAGACAACCTGAATAGCACGCTGTCCGCCTGGCCACTAAAGTCCACTTCCGTCCACGTCCACTCTCCACTAATGTCCACTAAAGTCCACCGTCCATCGTCTACTAACGTCTATTAAAGTCCACTTCCGTCCATTGTCCACTGTCCACTAAACCGCCTTACCCAGAGCGTCCCTGGCTTGTTATCGCCCAAAACACGCTCTTTTTGCGCAGTTCTGATTGTTTTTGATTGATATTGCAATCTTCTGCTTTATATTATTGCTTTCCCTGATTTTCCCTGATTTTCCTGCCGACGGGATGGCGGGAGCATTGAAAACATGTTCGGGCTCGGAGGTATTTTGTGAAAGTCCTGGTGATCAATTCCGGCAGTTCGTCATTGAAATTTACGCTATTCAGCATGGCGGACAAATCCGTTTTGGCCAAAGGCCTGGTGGAACGAATCGGGATGGCCAATCCCCATCTCATCTACAATTCCAGCAAAAACGGCAAATTCGAAGAAGACCTAACTATCAAAAACCATAGTGAAGCCCTGCGCTCTATCTGCGAAAAGCTGGTTGACCCGACCCTTGGCGTGCTGGAATCGCTCGCTGAAGTCGATGCCATCGGCCACCGCGTCCTGCATGGCGGCAAAACCTACACCGAGCCCATCTTGGTTGACGAGTCTGTCAAACAAGGCATTCGCGACTGCATCGTTCTCGGCCCGCTTCATAACCCCGCCAATCTCGGCGGCATCGAAGCCTGCGAACAAGTCTTCCCCGGCGTCCCCAACGTGGCTGTCTTTGACACCGCCTTCCATCAAAGCATGGAACCCGAAGCCTACCTGTACGCCATCCCCCGCGAATTCTACGAAAAATACGACGTACGCAAATACGGCTTCCACGGCACCAGCCACAAATTCGTCTACTACAACAGCTGTGAATTCCTCGGCCTTGACCCAGCCAAAGCCAAAATCGTGACCTGCCACCTGGGCAATGGCAGCAGCCTGGCCGCTGTCAAAGGCGGCAAAGTCATTGACACCAGCATGGGCCTGACCCCCCTGATGGGACTGATAATGGGAACCCGCTGCGGCGATTTTGACCCAGCCGTCATCCCCTACCTGATGACCCAAACCGGCTGCACAGCCTCCGAAATCGACGATATCCTCAATAAAAAAAGCGGCCTGCTCGGAATGTCCGGCCTGTCCAGCGATATGCGTGACATCGAAGCCGCCCGCGACCAAGGCAACCCCAGAGCCAAAGAAACCTATGACGCCTTCATCCACCGCCTCGTCCACTACATTGGCGGCTACTACCTCCTGCTCGGCGGAGCTGACGCCATCGTCTTCACCGGCGGCATCGGCGAAAATGGCATCACCACCCGCCGCATCATCATCAACCGCATGGCTGTACTCGGCTGCGAGCTGGACGAACAAGCCAACAACAGCCGCGGCAAACAAGTAATCATCAGCAAGCCGGGCTCCAAAATAACCGCGCTCGTCACCCCGACCAACGAAGAACTGATGATCGCGATGGAAACCGTCGCCCTGGTGAAGCCGGCTGGCGCATAAGCCCAGCCACACCTACTACAGCAAAACAAACGCGCCGTTGCCCTAACCTTATTACAGCAATAGGACCATCACGCAAAAAGGAGAATGATTCATGGCTGGCCTCATGCAGAAACTATTCCCGAAAGCCGCTGCTGCCGGACTGACCCTGGTCCTCCCCGAAGGACAAGACCCACGCGTCATGCAAGCCGCTAAATTGATCACCGAACGCAAAACCGCCAAGGTCAAAATCCTCGCCACCCCTGCGGAAGCCGAACAAGCCGCCAAAGGCGTCTGCTTCCAAGGACTAGATATCGAAATCATTGACTGGACCAAGTCACCGCTCTTCGACCGCCTCGCCAATGTCCTCTTCGAACGCCGCAAAAACAAAGGCCTGACCGAAGAACAAGCCCGCGAAATGACCGCAAACCGACTCTATTTCGCCAACCTGATGCTCAACCAAGGCCTGGTCGACGGACTGGTCGCAGGCTCCATCGCCTCCACGCCAGACATGCTCCGCAGCGCCTTCCACTGCGTTGGAACCGCTAAAGGCATCAAACTGGCCAGCAGCTGCTTTGTCATGGACCTGAAAACACCAGCCCCGGCCGGAGACGAAACCCTCATCTTCGCAGACTGCGGCGTCAACCCAAACCCGTCCGCCGAAGAACTGGTCGACATTGCCGTCGCCACCATCAATACCTATAAGGCGCTGATCGGCGCCCAGGCCCGCGTCGCTTTCCTCAGCTATTCCACTAAAGGCAGCGCCAAAGGCGACCTGGTTGACAAAATGGCGACAGCTGCCGAATTGACCAAAGCCCGCGTCGCTGAACTCGGTCTTGACGCACTGGTTGACGGCGAACTGCAAGCTGACGCCGCCCTGGTTCCTGGCGTCGCATCCTCCAAGGCGCCTGACAGCTCCATCCAGGGCAAGGCCAACATCCTCATCTTCCCTGACCTGAACTGCGGTAATATCTGCTACAAGATGACCCAGCGCTTGGCTGGCGCCGAAGCCTATGGCCCCATCATGCAGGGCGTTGCCAAGCCGATCAATGACTTGTCCCGCGGATGCTCAGTCGAAGACATTGTCGGCGTCGCCGCCATCACTGCCTGCCAAGCCATCGCGAAGTAAGCTTCCTGCTAAACATAGCTGGCACGCTAATGCCAGCCTCCCCTCAAGCCCCCGGACGGCACCCTACCGACCAGGGGCTTTTTGTTTTACCCATTGCCCTCGCGCCCTTTATCACGACGCTATGCCAGCCGTCCACTAAAGTCCACTAAAGTCCACGTCCACTGACCACTAAAGTCCACTTTCTGTCCACAGTCCATCGTCTACTAACGTCCACAAATGTCCACTGGCGTCCATTGTCCACTGTCCACTAAAATTCTTCACTCCTGCGCTTGCATAAGCAGGGTACAAACAATATAATTAGTTACCCTCCCCCGATATAATTTTAAACCTGCTTTTCAAGGAGAGAAAGAGATGAGTTTAAGAAGAAGTATCCCTCGGCGCACCACCTGTCCGGTCAAGCATGACACCGTCAACGTCGCCCTGGTCGGCGCTGGGGGCATGGGCGAGGGCGTCATCAAAAAACTGCTGGAATTGCCCGACGTCCGCATCGTCGCTATTGCCGACCCCATTGCGAGCTACGAGGACGACTTTTTCTACAAGCGCCCCTTGGGGCGGCTTCCCGTCATTGAGCGCTTGGAGCAGCATTACCATGCCACTGAACCCGGCTATTCCTGCCCCGGCTACGAGGACTTCCGGGAAATGCTCGACCGCGAGCCCTCCATTGACGCCATCGTTTGCGCCACCCCCGACCACCTGCATGCCTACGTGTCCATCTACGCCATGCGCAAAGGCAAGCACGTCTACTGCGAAAAGCCCTTGGCCCACAACATCCGCGAAGTCCGCGAAATGGCCCGGGTCGCCGCTGAAACCGGCGTCGCCACCCAAATGGGCAACATCGGCCACGCTCGCGACGGCATGCGAGAAGCCGTCGAATGGATCAAGGACGGCGCGATTGGCCCTGTCCGCGAAGCCCATGCCTGGGTCGGGTCTGGCCGTTGGAGCAAATGGATGGTCAACCCGCCCGAAGACACCCCGCCCGTCCCCGAAGGCTGCAACTGGGACCTCTGGCTCGGGCCGCGCCCCAGCCATCCCTACCACCCCACCCTCACCCCGGTGCGCTGGCGCGACTACTGGTCCTTCGGCCTCGGTTCCATCGGCGATTTCGTCTGCCATGACATGGATGTGATCTGCTGGGCCCTTGACCTCCACTCCCCCCATATCGTCGAAGCCTTCGCGGCTGGCAAACCCCACCCTGACCTCACCCCGTATGGCAGCATCTGCCACTATTGGTTCAAAAGCCGCAGCCGCCGACCGGCCGTCAAAGTCTGCTGGTATGACGGCGGGCTCCGGCCACCCACCCCTGACAACTGGCCGGACGATGTGGAATGGCCCAAGCGCGGCAGCATGTTCGTCGGCGAAAAGGGCCTCTTAGTCTGCCCTGGCCTTGGCGTCACCCCGTTCCTTGTCCCCACCAAGCTGGCCAAAACCTACACCCCGCCAGCACCAAGCATCCCACGCTCCCCCGGCCATCACCGCGAATGGATCGACGCCTGCAAAGGCGGAAAACCGGGCGGCACAGAATTCGGCTACTCCGCCCGTCTCACCGAACTGGCTTTGCTCGGCGTACTCGCCCTCCGCACCGGCAAACGCATCACCTGGGACGCCAAAAATATGCGCGCAGTCGATTGCCCAGAAGCAGATGCCATCATCAACGGCGAACCATACCGCAAAGGATGGGAACTCATCTGAGGGGCGAGGGGCGAGCGGCGAGCGGCGAGGGGCGAGCGGCGAGCGGCGAGGGGCGAGGGGCGAGGGGCGAGCGGCGAG
>JAAZKI010000550.1 GCA_012799905.1 Lentisphaerota bacterium
CAGGCTAAAGCCTGCGGGACATACGGCAAACTAAAGTTTGAACTACATGCTCGTGCAAGCGAGGTAGATACGGCTGGCTGAAGCTTAAACTACATGCGGCTGGCTGAAAGCATGCAAGTGTTCATTGTAAACTTTCGCACATTACCGATTATTTGAAGAATCGCTTGGCTTTTTCGATAAATGCCTTTAGGCGCGGGTGGATATTGTCAGTGCAGGCTCCGGCAAAGGCTTGCAGTTTTTCTTTTTGGTCGCGGGACAAGTTGGTGGGCACTTCCACGATCACCTTGACGTATTGGTCGCCGCGTGGGCGTCCTTTGCTCAAGGAGGGGACGCCGCGTCCTTTGAGGCGCAGTTCGGCGCCGGTTTGGGTGCCGGCGGGGATAGTCATATTGACTTTGCCGTTGATGGTCGGCACTTCGATGTCGCCGCCCAGCGCAGCGACGTGGAACGGAATCGGCACCTCGCAATATAGGTCCTGTTCCTCGCGGGAGAAGATTTCGTGCGGGCGCACCCGGATGCGGACGTAGAGGTCGCCGGGTGGTCCACCGCGCAGTCCGGCCTCGCCTTCGCCGGCCAGGCGCAGGCGGGAGCCGGTATCGACGCCAGCAGGGATGCGGACGGTGAGAGTTTTGCGGCGGCGCACGGTTCCCTGGCCCCGGCAGGCGTGGCACGGCTTCTCAATGACGCTGCCGCTGCCCTGGCAGTAGGAGCAGGGTTGGCGGATGCTGAAGAAGCTCTGCGACATAGTCATCTGGCCGCTGCCATTGCATTGCGGGCAAGTGTGTTTGGAGGTGCCTGGTTCGCAGCCGCTGCCTTTGCAGACGCCGCAGGTCTCGGAGCGGGGAACATCAATCTTGCGTTCGAGCCCGAACATGGCGTCTTCAAAGTCGATTTGCAATTCATAGAGCAAATCGTCGCCTTCTACGGGTGCGTTCGGGGACTGCCGCCGTCCACCGCCGAATAGGTTGCTGAAGAAATCGCTGCCGCCAAAAGCCTGGGCGAAGATATCTTCGGCAGTCATGCCGCCCATGCCGCCGCGGCCGCCTTTGGTGTACATCTCGTGGCCGAGTTGGTCGTATTGGCGGCGTTTAGTATCGTCGCTGAGCACTTCATAGGCGCTTGAAATCGCCTTGAACTTTTCTTCGGCTTCTTTATTGCCCGGATTGCGGTCCGGGTGGTATTTCATGGCCAGTTTGCGGTAGGCCTTTTTAAGCTCATCCGGGGTCGCATTGCGGCCGACTTCCAGGAGTGAGTAGTAGTCTTCTGTGGTAGGTGACATAGCGGTTCGTGCTGTGAATAGGTTTAGATGTTGGTTTCAGGATTGGCACCGTCAATAGCGGCGTCTTCGGCGGTTGGCGGTCCGGAGCTGACCACGACAGTAGCCGGGCGGAGGAGGGTGTCGCCGAGCTTGAATCCGGATTTCCATTGCCGGATGACGTGACCCGCGGGCAATGTTTCGTCCGGCTCCTGGGACATGGCCTCGTGCCATTTGGCATCGAACTGTTTGCCGGTGGCGTTGATTTCCTCAGCGCCGAGGTTGTCAAAAGCGCGTTTGAATTCGGTCAGGATCATTTGCATGCCCTGCATGAGGGCGTCGAACTCGGCGTTCTGCTCGGCATGGCTCATAGCCAACTGGAAATAGTCGTAAACCGGCAGAAAGTCGCTGATAACGTTGGCTTTAGCCCTTTCGCGGACGTCGTTGTACTCGCGGGCGATGCGTTTGCGGTAATTGTCAAAGTCAGCATGCAGGCGGAGCAGTTTTTCCTTGGTTTCGGCCAGTTCCGCAGCCAGGTCGGGCGTAGCCTCGGCGTTGGTTTCGTCAACCTCGGCTTCGATTTCGGCTTCGGCCTCGTTTTCAGCGGCTTCGGTGTCGCTGTCATTCTTCTTGGTGAAAATTTTGTCGAAGAAGCCGTCTTTTTCTTTTTTCGCGTTGTGCTGGTCGTTGTCGGTCATGGTGTTGCTGTCGCTGTCGGTGTGGTTGTCGGATGCGTCGTCCTGGGGATGTTTGTTGATGTCGTCCATGAATTAGAACCTCAAACGTCTGTCGTGAAACTGTCTTTTTGGAATCAAGACATGCAAAAACTTGCCGTCGCCTATCGGAGGCGCGGTCGGGAAAGATGTCAGCGCACGGCTGGCTGAGAACGCATCGTCACCGACCGCGCTGATTATGAGCCGGTTACAGCTTGATCTGAGAGAACAAGTCACCCAAGCTGCCAAAATTTTTGCCGGCACTATCCTTGACATTCATATCAGCGTCTTGTTCCCTTTCCTGCTCAAGAATTTCCGGCAATGTGAGGGATATTCGGTTGCCGTCGATTTCGCGGATGACGACTTCGACTTTGCGGCGCAGGGGATAGGCTTTATAGAGGGCGCGCACTTGCAGGTTGCCGGTGCCGTCGACGTTGGCCTGGCTGATGTGGAGCAATCCGGTTTGGCCATTGGGGAGAGTGATGAAGACGCCGAACGGCTTCACGCTTTCGACTTCGCCTTCAATAATCTCGCCGGCGCTGACTTTAGTGACTTCCAGCTCTTGTTCAGGGGTCAATTCCGCCGGTTTTTCCTCTTTCACTTTTGGTTCGCCGATGCAGAGAGAAAGGCGGCGGCGCTCCGGGTCGACGCCGAGGATGGTCACATCCACTTCATCCCCTTCGGCAAGCACTTCGGATGGGTGTTTGACGTGCTGTTCAACGCCGAGTTGGGAGACGTGGGCCAGGCCGTCAATGCCAGGCTCCAGGGTGATAAAAGCGCCGAAGTCAGCCAGGCGGGCGACTTTGCCCCGCCGCCGAGCGCCGACTGCGTAGGCGTCGTCAGTCAAAATGCGTTCCCAGGGATCGACTTCAGCCTGCTTGACGCTCAATGAAATCCGCTCGCGCTTGTCATCGTCACCCCAGTCCAAATCAAGGACTTTGACTTGAACGGTTTGGCCTTCCTGGACGACTTCCTCGGGTTTCAGGCCGCGGCTCCAGCCCAATTCGCTGACATGGACCATGCCTTCGGCGCCGCCGAGATCGACAAAGGCGCCAAACGGCATGATTCTGGTGACAATGCCGCTGACGATGTCGCCGACTTCCAGCGTTTCCTTGAGCTTAGCCAGCTGCTTGGCAGCCTCCTGCTCCAGGATTCTCCGACGGGAGAGGACGATGTTGCGGCCCTCGTCGCTGTATTCGGTGATGAGAAAGGAAAATTTTTCGCCGATATACTCGGCTGGCTCTTTTTTGACGCCGCGCGCGTCCATCTGCGAGAAGGGACAGAAGGCTTCGGTGTTGGCGATTTGGACGGTGTAGCCGCCTTTGCGTTCGCCGGTGACCTTTCCTTCGATGGGCATGCCGGCGTTGTAGGCGTCGGCAATAGAGGAATCGGCCATGTCACTGCTCATTTTGACGGCCAGCTTGATGCCTTCGTCAGTCCAGCCCATGCAGAAAGCCTCAATGACATCGCCTTCTTTGACGGTCAGTTCGCCATCTGCGTCAAGCAGGTCTTTTTTATCGATCAGTCCATCGGCGCGGGCGCCGAGGTTGACGAAGACAGTGGTTTGGCCGATCATGGTTATCTTGCCTTTGACCTTTTCGCCGGTTCGGATGGTGGTCCTCAAGTTGTCCAGCCCGGCTTCGAATAGGCGGGCGAAATCGTTGTTGTCCTGTGTCATGGCGATGCCTGGGGGGAATGGGTTGGAGCGATGAACGAGATAGGGTGGTTGATGATACGTGTCAGGTCGCTGGGGAAGACGGGGCGGCTTGGCGCTGTCGGGCCAGGACCACGGTGGTATTGGTGGTGAGCGGCCGGATGCGGCCGGCTTTGAGTGCGGCTGGGGCGAGCCAAGCGCTGCCGCGCGGAGCGCGTTGTTCCGGGCGGTTCGGAGCGTCGAGAGCAGCAGCGCCGTTCAGAATCATGAAAAGACTTGGCCCGGGTGGCTGGGTTGTCAGTTCCAGGGTGGTGTCGGTCATGATTTCGATTTGGAATTCAGGGGTCGGGGGCTGGTAGCAGCGGTAACCGGGCGGGGCGCCGTTGGGGGAGATGTGCAGGGGTTCGTGGGCGTTGAAGTCGACGGTTTCGAACAGGGCGCCATGGTCAATCAGCTTGGGGGTGAGGCCGGCTCGGATGACGTTGTCTGAACTGGCCATACCTTCAATGCCTTGACCGTGCAAGTAGGCGTGGGGGGTGTTGGGTGGTATGTACAAGGCTTCGCCGGGTTGGAGAAGCAATTGATGGAGAAGGTAGGCGAAGAGGGCGCCGCGGTCTTGCGGGTGCTGTCGCATCAGGTCGGCGCAGAGGATGTCTGCCGGCGTCGGCGTTGGGTCGGCTTTGATTTCGGCGGCCAGATTGTCGAGCAGGGCGGGGATGGTCGGTGTTGGAATGGCGAGCATGGTCTCGCAGAGTTGTCGGAGAGAAGGCGAGGCCTGCCATTGGTCGCGCCAGGGCGCCAGGGCTGTTCGCCGGCGGATATCGGCGATAGCGGCCTGGGGTGGCCGGAAGCCGACCATGGCGCGGAACAGGGAGAGGGCGATAATGATTTCCGGCTTGGGATTTGGGTCAGGATAACGCTCCGGAGCAGCTGCGTGCAGACGGGTCGCGTGGCTGCGGTCAGGGTGGCTTTGCAAAGAAAGCGACTTCTCGCAACAGAGAATTTTGAGCAGAAATGGCAGTTTGGCGGATTGGCAGTCGGCGCCGAGCACCTCGTTGGGAAAGGCCGTCGCCAGGTCGAGCAGAGGAATGTCGCCAGCCGGGGTTTTGGCCAAGGCGCTGGCTGACGGGTGAGCGCCGAGCCATAGCTCCGCCCAGGGGGTGGCGTCATCTGTGGCTTCCCCAGTTAGGTCTGCAATCAACGGAATAACGTCACCATGCCGACGTTCGCCCCAGGCATAGTGGCGAACCGGACAGGAAAGCGCTATGAAAGTGGAAAAATCGTGCATGCAGCAAGCCGTCGGCAAGACAGGAAAAAATTTACGCAAAGTAGTTAATATAACCGTATTTTACGGTTTTTCCTGTTGTCTTTGGCCGGTTAGGCAGGCGCGGTTGACGTATGTCGTACTGGCGGCCTGGAGGGGCAAGCAACATAGAAGCCCAGGGCAAGCGGCTCCGCCAGAGGACGCGCAGCCTTGGGGGAGGCATATAATATTTGGAGCCCCAGGGGGGTACCCATAAATCGTCGCCCACGCGCGCGTGACAAAATTTGGGAGGGTGGCCCCCCTTTGGGTGGGTGGGGTTTGATTTCTAAGCCCGCAGGAAAAATAGGCCGCTACACGCCGCTTTTCAAACGGTTTTCGATAGAATCATAGTGATTTTGTGCTTGAGCAGGATTCTGCCTGCACGCTGGCATTATGCTTTCCATCTCCTGGGATGGCGCCCGGATGCGACCCGATGACTTGTGGAAATCTAAATGAGGATAGGACGAGAGAGGCGGCGCCCTGCGGCTCAATGTTCAATCGGTGACCCATTACGTACGTGGGTTTCTACTTTCAGATATCAAAGACTTCGTTCAGTGACCAGCGCGAGGGGCGTTCCTTGCCGCGGTTGATCCATTTGCCATTGGTGAAGTCTGGGAAGGAGACCGGCATGCTGCCGAGGGCGATGGACTCTTCAGACAGGCAGGTCAGACTCATCCAGGCCGCGCAGTCGTACACGTCAATCGGCGGCGGGGTGTGGGTGCGGACTGCTTCCGCTAAGGCGCGCAGCATCAGCGAGTCCATGCCGCCATGCGCTTCGTTCTCGTTCTTCTTGAAGCGCTTCCAGAGCGGATGGTCGTATTTTTCGTAGAAGTCTTCGACCGGCGTCCATTGGTGGGTGTGGTAGGGGTTGCCCGCGATGTCGATTTTCGTGATGGTGGGGCTGATGCCTTCGATGAAGATGCCGTTGGTGTCTTCCATCCAGATGCCTTTGGTTCCCTGCACGCGGCCGTTGCGGGAGTAGGGGCGGGGCAGAGTGACGCCGTGGGTGGCAGTGATGGTTTCGCCGCCAGCGCACTTGATGACGGTGGTGATCACATCGCCCATATTGAAGACCAGACGGTCGCCATTTTCATCCTTTATGCCCAGTTCCTCTGCCTTGTTGGTCAGGCCGCGAGCCTTGGAGGCGGTCGAGGTCAGGGACAGAAAGCGGTTGCCGCGGTTGATGCGTAGGATTTTGGCGGTCGGCCCCAGCTGGTGAGTCGGATAGAGGTCGCAGTTGCGGTAGCGGTTGTGGATGGCTCGTTCGATGCCCTCGGTGTATTCCTTGGCCATGCGGAGCAAGTCGTGCTCATAGCCGCAGGCGCAATGGATCAATTCGCCGAACAGTCCCTGGCGAACCATGTTGAGGATCATCAGTTCATTGCGGCCGTAGCAGCAGTTCTCCAGCATCATGCAGGAGACGCCGGTGGACTCGGAAGCGTGCACCAGCTGCCGCAATTCATCAATCGACGATGCGCCGCCGACTTCGATGGCGACGTATTTGCCGGCCCGCATGACGTTGCACGCAATCCCCAGGTGAGAATTCCAGGAGGTGGCGACTAAAACGACATCAATCGACGGCATCTTCAGCATCTCGCGATAATCGTGAAACGCTGTTGGCCGCTTACGGCCGCGTTTGTCAAACAGGCTGAGGATTTTTTCGAGTTTGGCGTCGACTAAGTCGCAGACAGCGACGACTTCCATTTCTTCCGGGATATTGAAGATGGAGGCCAGCAGGGTTTCGGCGCGCGGGCCGAGTCCGATCAAGGCGGTTTTCACCGGGGCGTAGTCGCTCATGGTAATCCTCATGCAGTGAAAGTGAACGGGACAGGATGGTGGGGCGGTCGACGATGTCGTGGCCTGGCTGGAGGCAAATACATCGCGCTCCATGACTTGACAGCGAATCTGTAACAGGGTGCATTCATGGAATCCTACTATGGAAGCTTAGTCAGCAGCTGGAAAAGGCGCCATGAATTCACAGGAGGTTACTATGTTCATTCTTGAGCAGATTGCAAGTTGGAACCCTAGTTGGAACATCCACTACAAGGCTTGGTGCTGATGGCGCTCCGATGGGGCAAGAGCGATGTTCCCTCAGGATGCGTGGCTCGCTGATTTGAATTTTGAGCTTTCATGTTTAACTTTGTTTAAAGTATGTAGCATTGCAGGACAGCTGGCGATTTGTCCATGCGTGACAAGCCGTTCTGCAAAGTCTTCTCTTAGGGAGCAAATGGATGAGTACTATTTTACCAATCAACATTGATGACCTTTTGCGTTATCAAGGCGTTGAATCGTCTCGGGTTGAACTCAAGAGCAGTTGGGATGAGAAGACGACAGGCCAACAGGTTCTTAAAACAATATGTGCTTTTGCCAATGATTTCCAGAATCTCAATGGTGGGTATATCGTCATCGGCGTCGAGGAAGACCAAGGGCAAGCCATACTTCCGCCGAAAGGTATGGCGCCAAAAGAGTTAGACGCGATCCAAAAATGGATTCGCGGCCACTGTAATCATCTTGATCCTAAATACCAGCCCGTTATGTCCCCTGAGGTTATCTCCGGCAAGCACATTCTTGTAATATGGGTGCCGGCTAGTGATGTCCGACCCCATAGCGCTCCAGATAGCAAAAAAGGCGACCGTAAGTACTATGTTCGTATTGGCTCGGAGTCAGTTGATGCTCAAAAAAACGGCGTTCTTGAACAGCTTATGCAACTTACTGCGAAAACTCCTTTTGATGATCGAAGGGCGTTTCAAGCAACTATAGATGACCTTAGGGAAAGCAAAGTCAGAGAGTTTCTAAGAGATGTTCGTAGCGGCTTGCTGGATGAAAGCAATACAAAGGAACTTTATAGAAAGTTTAGGATTACTGTTCCTGCCAATAGTCATGATGTGCCAAGAAATATTGGATTGATGTTTTTCAGCGATAATCCGGAAAATTGGTTTCCTGGCGCACGTATTGAAATTGTTCAATATGCCGCAGGCGCATCAGGCAGTGTATTGGAAGAGAAAATTTTCCGTGGAGGTCTTCATGAGCAATTGAGAGGTGCACTCACTTATTTGGAAGGCATTTCAAGTTTACACTTAGAGAAACAGGACGCCTCTTTCAAAGTAAAAGGCTGGGTTAGCTATCCGATTCCGGCACTTCGCGAAGCACTTGTCAATGCCGTTTATCATAGGAGCTATGAGCCTTCTATACAGGAGCCAGTGAAGATGTACTTGTATCCTGATCGCATTGAAATTATAAGCTATCCTGGACCTGTGCCTGGCATTCAAATTGGTCATTTCCAACAAGAATTGTCCGTGCCCCCAGTTCCTGCGAGGAATAGACGGATAGGTGATTTTTTGAAGGAGCTGCGGCTTGCTGAGGGGCGAGGTACGGGTTTGCCAAAGATATTTCGCTCGATGCTCGAAAATGGTTCACAAAAACCGATATTCGATTTTGATGAGGAGCGCACTTATTTCCGGGTTACGCTTCCTGCTCACCCGGAATATGTGGCCATTTCTGCTCTCAGGGATGCCGCTCATCTCAAGGCAATTGGCAATGAGCCAGACTCGTTCAGACGCATCGAAAATGCGTGGAATGCAATGCCGTCTTCTCCATCTTTGACATCTGAGTACATTCGAATATTAGTAGAGAAAGCACGCTTTATCGATGCCGGAACTGCATTCAGAAAATTTCAAGCAGCTGCCCCGGAGTCTTTTCATCCATTTGTTACGAACGTATATATTGAATCGCTGCTTAATGCTGGCAGAAAGGGTGAAGCTAGGAGTCTAATGAATAAGCAGCCTCAGTATTTAGCCAGCACGGATGCACTGGATGCGGCAATTTTGGCTCGTCGTCTTGGAAATCAAAATAAAGCGCATCACTACTTTGAGCGAGCCGGGGATGCTGTTTTCCATGATGCAAGAGCGTTGCATGAATTTGCTCAGACGAAGATTAAATTATCATCTCAGGAAGTGAGAAGACGCGGTCGAGAAAGTGAGTCTTCCCGGCGATTGTTGCATGAGGCACGAGAGTTGCTTGAACGCGTCACTCAACTGGAGGCTGATCGAGTGCGTCATGCTTGGGCGTGGCGAGACCTGGCGAATGTCAAAAAATGGCTGAAGCATCCAATGCAAGAGGTTTCAGCCGCATATCAAAATGCTATTGCACTTCTTCCAGACGAAAAACGGTTTCAAGACGAGTTTTCAAGATTATAGAACTCGTTCCAAGATTGATTCAAACGATGCATTCTCTGAAATTTTGCAGAGGATACGGTCGGCTTGGCGGTTCACAGCTTGAAATCGATTTCGATGCCTGCTTCGGCGTTGATGGGGAGGGCATTTCCGGTGGCCAGCTCCTGATAGCTGGTGCGGCCATAGTCGCGGAGCCGGTCAGCGCCAAAGCCGATGCTCCCCTGCCGTGGAATTATGGTCGCGGTTACGGTGACAACGCCGTCCTGGTCTGCATACAGTTCTGGAATCGTTGCTTCCAGCCAGGTGATGAATCGGTCAGTACGGATGGTTTCAGGGCCAAAGGAATACGAACGCCCCTGGTGCTCCAAGCTGCCGGACCAAATGGCGCCCCGCGACGCTTGCACCGGCAGACGGACGGTCGCCGTTGGCAGAAGCTGGCGTTTTTCATCTGAGCCAAGGGCGGATATTGATGACACGGGCAGGAGTAGGCGCTTTTCAATGCGGATGCCCGACGCCGGCACTTCGTAAATCGTCATGCCGCCGACGCTGAGCGGGCCGTGGTCATAGACCCTGACCGTGTCAGCAGTGACGACGGCGACGCCAGCCGGGCGGGAGCGACGCATAAAGGCCGCTTCAACGGAGTCCTGATACGTGGAAAAGGCGGCATTGACTAAGAAAATGGCGATGACGATGGCCAGGCCGTGGCCGAGAATAGACTGGCGCCGCGCGTCCGGCGCCAGTCGTCGCAAGACGGTCGGCAGTCGCAGAAAATGGTCGATGCCAGCGCCAGCGGCTACGCACAGCAACGGCAGCGCGCCGATGCGGAAGCGCGCCAGTATGTAGAACATCACAGTGCCGAAGCAGTAGGCGAGAATCATGTACGTCAGCAGCAGTCGTTGCGGCGAGGCTCTGGTCGCAGTGAGCATTCCGATGACAGCCAGCGTGCCAATGACGGCAAATGGAAGCAGCACCGGCCAGGACAGCAGGCGGCTGGCGCGGCCGTCCAGGCTGATATTGATGTTGTTGGCAATCTCCTGGCGGTGCCAGAACAGCAGAAAGGCGCGGAATTTCAGTTCTATCACCTGGAGCGGCTCGCGTTTGAACCAGCGGAGAATTTGGGTCGGGACGCTGATCCGGCCGTCCTCTGGGCGTCTTTCAGCCTGCGCGCACCAGTCGTGATAGGTGAGCGGATATTCCAGGCCGCCGGGCGGCGCTTCTGGGGTATTGCCTAAAGCCAGGACTTTGTCGCCGGCCGTAGAAGCGCCGCACCAGCGTCCGGTGTACTGCCGGTTTTTCCAGGCGAAAGGCATTTGCGGCGCATAGAAAATAGCGATGGTGGCGGCGGCGATGGCGACGGCTCGCCAGGGTTTGCGGCGGTTGCGCCAGGCTGCCAACGCCAGTATTCCCGGCAACATCAGCAGGGCGTTGCCGCGGGTCAAGGCTGCGGCTGCCGCGATGACAGCGGTCAACAGCCAGTCTAACCAGCGGTTGCGGCGCCAGGATTGCAGGCCAGCCAAGAGCAGCAGGCTCATCCAGAAGCTGCTGAGCACTTCCAGGAGCAGGAAGGGAGTGTAGAAGACATGGAAGCGGCTCAAGGCCAGCAGGACGGCGGCAGCGATGCCGGCTCGGCGGCCGTACAGGCGGGCGGCAGCCAGGCCGGTCAGCCAGACTGCGCCTGCGCCGAGCAAAGCCTGGGCAAGCATAATCGCCCAAGCGCCGTCACCACAAAAACGGTAGAACAACGGCAGAAAAAGACTATAGTAGAAGGGCTGGTAGTCAAAATGATCGGGCCAGTCGCCAGCGGCAATCTCGCGGCCTAAACGCTGGTACGTCGCCATGTCGGTGACGACAGCAGGAGTGCGGACAGACGGCGTGTCCCGCAACTCCCAGCAGACGACGAGGCGAATCAGCAAAGCAGCAATGGCGACGGCGGCGAGGACGAGGATGAATCGCCGCCCCGTCAGTCGGCGAGGCATGGAGGATAGCGACGTCATGGGCAGGAGAGGAAAAGTGAGGATGCCGAGATGGACGGTGAAAAAAAGTAGAAACACAATAGGCGTCTTTGCCCGAATATCAAGCCGCAAACGGTCAGATTGCTTTGCAAATCGCGTCTGGGCTGTATATTATCTGTTTGTCAATTCAGATTGTCTGAAAGTGTTTGCGGCCCTGCTGGGGTCGCAGGAGGCCGTTTTGGCCGCAGCAAGGATGATGATATGAGCCGTTCTGCAACCATAGAGCGCAAGACCAAGGAAACCGAGATTGCCGTGGCGCTGAACCTGGATGGGGTTCGTGACGTGTGCATTGAGACCGGACTGCCGTTTTTCGACCACATGCTGAACGCCTGTGCGTGTCACGGCGGCTTTGGGCTGACGTTGACTGCGCGGGGCGACTTGGAAATTGACGCTCATCACACTATGGAGGACGTGGGACTCGCGCTTGGCCAGGCGTTGAAGAACGCACTGGGTGACAAGCGCGGGATAACTCGCTTTGGCAATGCCCTCATTCCGATGGATGAGGCCCTGGCACGGGTCGTTATTGACCTTTCCGGCCGGCCACACCTGTCGTGGCGAGCAGCCTTTCCCGAGGCCTTGGCCGGCGGAATCTCCTGCCGGCTGTTCCGGGAATTTTTCCAGGCGCTGGTCAACACAGGCGGCTTGACCGTGCACGTTGACCTGCTTGCGGCAGAAGAGTCCCACCACGGCTTGGAGGCCATCTTCAAGGCTTTTGGCCGGGCCCTGGCGCAGGCCGTCGCAGTGAGCGACCAGCCGGGCGCTGTCCCCTCGACCAAGGGCGTCCTGGAATGATGGCTTCCCGTCCCGGGCGGCCATCGGCGCTGTGCAGCCGTCTGCTTGATGTTTCGGCGTGTTGGCCTTTTGGGTTGTCCGGTCTGAACGTCTGGCCGCCGGGAATGGAATCAGCCCGCAGACTTTGTTTATTTCGTTTATTACCTTATTATTAACATATTCATTTGCATATTCAGGAGAAAGAACTCATGTCGGAAGAGTGTTTACAGACGATGCGCCACAGTGCGGCGCATATCATGGCCGCGGCAGTGCAGAAATTGTTTCCCGATGCCAAGTTTGACATTGGGCCGTCCACCGAAGAGGGCTTCTACTACGACTTTGACATGTCGCATCGTCTGACGCCCGAGGATTTGAAAGAGATTGAGAAGGAAATGCGCAAGATGCTGGGGCGCAAGCTGCCTTTCGAGCGCATGGAAGTGTCCCGCGAGGAAGCCCATAAGAAATTTGCTGATTTGGGGCAGACGTTTAAGCTGTCCCGGCTGGATGATATTCCCGAAGGCGAAATCGTCAGCCTGTACCAAGTCGGCGATTTTCTGGATTTGTGCCGCGGCCCGCACGTTGAGCATAGCGGCCAGATTGGGGCGGTCAAGCTCCTGTCGATCGCCGGGTCGTATTTCCGCGGCAACGAGAAGAATCCGATGTTGCAGCGCATTTATGGCACTGCTTTTGCGAACAAGGAGGATTTGCAGGCGTATCTTGATCGCATTGAGGAGGCCAAGAAGCGCGACCATCGCCGCATCGGGACTGAGATGGAGCTGTTCAGCACGCACGAGCAAATCGGCCCCGGTCTGGTTTGCTGGCATCCCAACGGAGCGCGGGTTCGGCATGTGATTGAGACCTTCTGGAAGGACGCCCATTACGCGCATGGCTACGAGCTGCTCTATACTCCCCATGTCGGCCGGGCTTTGCTCTGGGAGACCAGCGGCCATCTTGACTTCTACCGCGAAGGCATGTATTCGTCCATGGAAATTGACGATGACCCCTACTATGTCAAGCCGATGAACTGCCCGTTCCACATTGAAATTTACAAGGATCGTCCGCGCTCCTATCGTGAATTGCCGCTGCGCTGGGCCGAATTGGGCACGGTGTATCGCTATGAGAAGGCCGGCGTGCTGCATGGACTTCTACGCGTCCGCGGCTTCACTCAGGACGACGCCCATATCATCTGTACGCCAGAGCAGATTGAGTCTGAAATCCAGGAAGTGCTCCGGTTCAGCCTCTATATTTGGAAATGCTTCGGCTTCAAGGAGATTAAAGCGTATCTAGCCACCCGCCCAGAAAAGGCGGTTGGCGATGACCGGATGTGGGCTCAGGCTCTGGTGTCGCTGGAAAAAGCCGTCCGCGCCGAAGGCATTGACTGCGAAGTCGACGAAGGCGGCGGCGCTTTCTATGGCCCCAAGATTGACTTGAAGATCAAGGACGCCCTGGGCCGCGAATGGCAGACGACGACGATTCAGTTCGACTTCAATCTGCCCGAGCGTTTTGACATGACCTACATTGGCCAGGACGGCCAGAAGCACCGTCCGTACATGGTGCATCGGGCGCTGCTCGGTTCCCTGGAGCGCTTTTTCGGAATTTTGGTCGAGCACTACGCCGGCGCTTTTCCGCTTTGGCTGGCGCCGGAGCAGGTTCGGATTCTTCCGATCAGCGAGAAGTTCATGGACTATGCTGAGAAGCTGGCGGCGCGGCTGAAGGCTGTTCCGGTTCGGGTCACGGTGGACAGCGAGGCTGACCCGATCGGCGCCAAAATCCGTCGCGGCCGCAATCAGCGTTTGCCGTATCTCCTGATCGTTGGCGAGCGGGAGGCTGCCAACGGCGAGGTCGCGGTTCGCAGCCGGGCCCAGGGCGAAGAAGGCGCAGTGCCGTTTGAGGACTTCCTGGTTCGCGTGCAGACCGAAATCGCTGCTCGCAGCTGATGGATGGGCTGCGGTTCCGGGCGGCATTGGCGCTGGCCGGAGCCGCGATTTTTCTTTTCGCTGGCCTTGCCGCTTGGCAAAAAAATTATTATGCGCTTGCCAAACTTGATTTGCGGGTTAAAGTGAGGGATGATTAGCGGAGGGCGTCTTGGTTATGGCGTTAGACGGTCGTCTTCCCTGGTCGACTTGGGGCTTTTGCTGTTTTTGTCTCAAGTGTTGTTTTTCGGCTGTTGTCTGATGTTCGGCGGCGGCTGTTTTAGGTGTTAATCAGAATATAGGAGGATCCTCCCATCGCACGTCAGCTTAAATTTGGTGACCGTTTTTTCCGGGGTCGCACCGTCCGGTTGATCTCGGACACAAACGAGCAGCTTGGTTTAGTCTCATTTGAGGACGCATTGGAGCGCGCCCGCGCCGCCGGTCTGGATTTGGTCGAGGTAGCAGGCAAGGTCGATCCGCCGGTCTGCCGCATCATGGACTATGGCAAGCACCAGTACGAGGAGAGCAAGCGCCAGCGTGAAGCCAAGCGCAAGCAGGTCCAGCAGAAAGTCAAGGAAGTAAAGCTGCATCCTAATATCGACGATAATGATCTTAATACAAAAACGCGCCGCGTAGTTGAATTTTTGTCAAAGGGTGATAAAGTAAAGATTCTTTTGGTGTATCGGGGTCGTGAAATGGCCCATCCGGAGATTGGCCAGCAGGTAGTCGAGCGTTTGCTCAATGCCGTCGGCGATGCCGCTGTCATTGATTCGCCCCCGAGACAGATGGGCAGGAACTATCAGTTGATTCTCGCCCCGAAATCCCAGAAGTAATCTGGCGCGGTTTTGCAACGTTGACGAAAGCTCCCAGTCTGGGGATATATCCTCAGGCTGCGGGGTGTTTTTGTTGTCAGCGTTTGAATTAGCGATATGCGATAAGCCGGGGTCGGCAGGAGGCCGCTCCTGGAGATGATGTGTGATCGACCTGGCCCGCAGCGCGCGGTGTCCGGGTAAACCATAAACAGGATCAGACCAAAGGATAAGACTACAATGCCTAAGATGAAAACCAGAAAGGCTGCTGCGAAGCGCTTTAAGCAGACGGGTACCGGCAAGTTCCGTCACCATCGCGCTAACGGCCGCCATATTTTGACGAAGAAGAGCTCCAAGCGCAAGCGTCGCCTGGGTCAGGACGCCGCCGTGAAGTCGACCGAGATAAGCCGTTTGAAGGCCTCTCTGCCGTACGGTCTGTGATGAGGCGCCGAATCGGGAAACAAACAGAGCAGAAGCGTGAATCGGCCGGTGCGAGGCGCCTGGCCGCAAGTCTTGGAGATAAGAAAAGATGTCAAGAACAACTAGTGCAGTTTCATCCCGCAAGCGCCGCAAGAAAGTCTTGAAGATGGCGCGCGGTTACCGCGGCAATCGCAGCAAGCTGATCCGGATGGCGTATGGCGCCGTTGATCGGGCGATGGCGAACGCCTACATTGGCCGCAAGCAGAAAAAGCAGCAGTATCGCGCGTTGTGGACGGTTCGCATCAATGCCGCCTGCCGCGCCCTTGATTTCAAGTATAGCTGGCTGATTGACGGCATGCGCAAGGCCGGCATCGAGCTGGATCGGAAGCAGTTGGCCGAAATGGCAGTCAATGACAGCGCCGCGTTCGCCAAGGTGGTCGAGGCCGCTAGAAACGCCCGCTGACAACTAAACGCAACGCACGCCTAAAACAGCGTCGCGCCCCACCTAAGCGCATCACCGTCCGATTCGGTCGGCCGATGCGCTTTTTGTTTTTCGGCGGCGTCGGCCAAGCCGGGGCAAGAAAAAGCCGCTGCAGTCAAAGACCGCAGCGGCTGTGGAAATGGCATCTCCAAGGGGAGTCGAACCCCTGTTGCCGGGATGAAAACCCGATGTCCTAACCACTAGACGATGGAGACGCAAAATTACGTTTAGATGAATTTTTGAACAGTTAACAATCATACATTAGCCCAAAAATGGAAAAAATCAAGGCGCTGGCAAGCAAAAAGCGCAATGTGTAGTAAATTTCGGTAATCGGTCACTCTATTGATATTCGGAAATCCGACGGGCAGCGGTCTCAGGAAAGGGGCGAGGGGCGAGGGGCGAGGGG